>JAZANC010000152.1:0-3476 GCA_036228805.1 Thermoplasmatota archaeon | reverse complement strand
CCGTTGTGAAAACACTCGACCAAACTGCATACAAGGGCCAATTAGTAACAACGCCGGATAGGTCCATGCTCGCTTGTGGATCGCTAGACAAAACAGTCCAAATGTGGAGCACTTCTGATGGCGAGCTTATCCAAACATTGGATTTAGGCGGGTTTGGGGTACTCAGCGTAGCTATCCACCCAGACGGGTCGATGATGGCTTCCGGACTCTACAATGGAAACGTTAGATTAACCGATATTAAGACACTAGAAACGCATGCTGAGTTCAGAGCACATGAGGGCGCCGTGACTGCATTGTCATTCTCCTCCACAGGCAGTACTTTTGCTACTGGGGGGGAAGATGGCTCAGTAAATGTCTGGAAATTACCCGATCCAACTCATATCGCCGGCTCATCCGAGTTCGGGAAACCAATCAATTCTCTTGTGATGCTTGATGATGACCGGTCAGTATTGGTCGCATTTGATCACAAGCTTATACATCGGTGGAATACTCAAGAGCGCGAGATCACTGGGACATTTTCCGGTCACTCTGGGGAAGTATACTCCCTTTCCATCTCACCAGATGGAACGCTTCTAGCAAGCGGTTCGAAGGATAATACAATTAGAATATGGGACATAGATTCTTTCATTGAGCGTAAGACGCTGAGAGGCAACAGAGGAAGGATCAACGATGTTAGGTTCAGTAATGATGGCGATTACCTTTTCTCGGGGAATTCTGAAGGGGAAGTTGCTTACTGGGGGGTGCAATTAGATGTTACGCAGCGAGTGTTGGATATAGTTGAGCAGATGTTGATAGATGGCGGATTCAACGTCAGAAGGACAAGAAAGCAGACCGTATTGATCTCGCTAGCCACTAATTGATTCAGAATTTCTTTTTCATTTTCGGCATCTTTCTGCCAGAGCCGCTGCCAGAGCCGCTGCCAGAATCATCTTCATAGTCATCATCGATCGAACCGGTTGGCAGTGACAGGTAAACCGCAGTCAACTCCATCAGGTACGTCACTACGAATATTCCTCCCCATTGCCATATCTCGGTCCACCCAAGTACTGCATAAGCAATCACAGCAGCAGCCATAGGACGGATCCAAGACAAGGACGAACGCAGGGTGAAACCCACCTTTCTGATCGATTGAGATCTCCCCGCCATGACCCTCCCAGCAATAACCAGTTCTTGATGTTCGCACCGATATCATAATTTCGCATCACAATTTCTAGATGATGACTCTACCTCTCGGGTCATACCTTTCATCAGCGGCAGGTAATATATACGGTGACAAACTGAACAGGTAACAATGAGCGAAGCGGATGAAAAACAGATGATGCCAATCATAATTTCTGGAGCAATAGGCGCGATGGCTCTTGCCGATGCCTTTGTGGTAACTGGAGACTCGGACGACATGACCAAAATACTGCTTGGAGTAGGCTCTCTAGCAGTCGCAGCGATGCTCTTTTTCTCAGGCGGCCAATCGATGCCTTCTCTTCCATTTGGTTCCAAAGAGGAAGAGCCTGAAGAGGAACCGGAGACCAAGTTCTGAGGTGAATTAAGATGTGGGAACATAGAAGCATATCAAACACAGAAATGAGAAAGGCAAAGACCATCGCCCCCTCGGAGACTTATGTCCGGCTGATGGATGCTATTCAAGACAGCATAAAGGATGCTGAGAGTAAAGAACTCGATCATGAGAAATTCCTGAAGCATATACCCATGGAAGGACCTTGGGCCCGTCTGGATGGCAATGATGAGGCTAAGGACAACCCAATTGAGAGGTACGTTGGGCCAGGGAAGGCACGGTTGATGAACACCAATCTGTTCCTAGGCTCGTCATGGATCGACACGCAGAGATTCAAGTTCGAACGTCGAATTGACACTCCTGCGGACTTTATCCGACAGAAGACCGTCGTCAATGCAAATATGTGGACACCAAAGCAGGTATCTACAACTCAAACACTATTTTTCTGCTCCACAGGGGATGAAGATCGCCTAGGCGGATCAGTTCTGTCGAGTAATGGAAAGCCGAAAAATAACATATCCGACCAACATCCATTCCTGGGCAAGGGCGATTCGTCATATGCAGAATGGGAACCAATCCTATGGGGGCTCGGACATAGAGGCGTAGTCCCTGGATCCGACCCACAAGACAAGGTGTACTATCCATCGCTCATGCATCGCGGCGTCACATTCAACAACAGGCTCGGCTGGACAAGATACTCTCCTGCAGGATTCGGAAAGGATGCCAGCGGTTACATGATGACCAGACCTTACTCGTGGATATGGCCTGCTGTGGATGGGAACAGGGAGAACGCCACCGCGTTCAATCTCCTGGTTAACATGCCCGACAGAAGGGCGTCATTTGGGGAGGATGGCATTACCGATGTTTACATCACCACAGGAAAGACATCCCTCTACACGATGATGGGCATGATGAGATCCGCTACCGTGCGGCAAATGTTCGGCGGCGGTTCAGAACTAGTCCCTCTTGAATTCCATCTCGTAGAACCTGGTATCGATGAATGGATACGGGGAGCCAGCGATGAAGACAAATACGCCAGACTGTTTGAAGTCACGGCCGCTTTAGGATACTATCTCACAAGCAACGAGACTGGAACACTCGGAGGCGGAGGGAAGAGACGTCGCCTTGTTGTCTACCCGGACGACCAAGGAAATCTACTCACATGTGTGAATGCAAGCCAAGTCGCGGATCACGCATTGAAGACCAACTTCACTGCATCCCTGTTCACCAAGCTAGATCAGGCTGATTTCATGAACAGAGTATCCAGAAGGTTCACCGCATATGCAGATCTTGTTGCTCGAAGCGAGAGCAGCAGGGGTGCAAAGTGGATAAGCTCAGCAATGGTCGATGGCGAGAATGTGCAGGGCCCGAACGTCCACACAATTCTGGCAGTGCGTGGCTACGATATCATGACGATGAGTGAATACATGGACACCTTCAATGACGTCTCGGCAGCACCGGAGCGTATCATACGCCGTTGCATACAGTCCATAGGAACAAACGCGCTGAAGACGCTGTACAGGCTCGATGATCTCGGAGAGGTCCCGGGCCAGTCGCCGTTCAAGCACATATTCGCTCCAGATGACGGCAAGCCATTCGTATATTTCACAGACCTCAGGTTCCTGGTGCCTAACTCAATAGACCAGATGAGAACCCTTGTCGGAAGCAAGGGAGCAGACAGAGGTAGGATGCGCGACGCATTCGCAGAGATGACCGGGGCCGATCCACTCACCGCACTTTCAATCTCAGATATCTGCCTCCCGTTCCTGGCTGATATGGGTGAAGACAGCTGGCAGACTGGTACGGGCCTCAATACAGACGAGATCATTGTAGAGGTAACCATGGCAGTAGACCCCGCAAGAGTCTGGAAAGCCTTGCTGGAACCAACTCTGGACGAGGTATTCGACATGCCAAAGGGCGGCAAGGGAACAGCTGCAAATATCTGGGGCGATGTATTCATCCAGAA
>JAZANC010000151.1:0-5735 GCA_036228805.1 Thermoplasmatota archaeon | reverse complement strand
ACGAGTAGTATTGCGTTTGATTTGACCTCGGAGATTACCGTTGTTCCGAATTTTGCGAGGTTCATTTCTATATCAGTGAGTTCCCTATCTGTGACGCACTGTACCGAATCCCATTGTATGTGCGTTGGACCTTGAACCTGCGCCAGCCATCCTCCGTCTAATTGTCGTAAGCCCACAGTGTTTTCACGAGGCTTCATAGATGGGAGTGTGAGCATTCTCCTGTTCTTTTTCTGAGAGAGTATCTCGAGAGCGCCGGGTTCGTATCCAGGCGCTATCATACACTCGAAGAAGTGATTTCCGATGGCCTCCGCTGTTTTCTTTTGAACTGGCTTTGTGAAGGCTATCACGCACCCAAATGCGCTTTCTGGATCGCTTTCCAAAGCGTTCGTCCAGGCTCCTTCTTGAGTGTTGTCGACTGCTGCGCCACATGGGTTGGTGTGTTTGATGACAACACACCCATGATCATTTTCAAAACCAGATGCGATGAGTGATCTGGCGAGCCTCAATGCTCCATCCAAATCCAGATAGTTGTTGTATGAGAGGGGTTTTCCTCCGTGCTGCAATGCTGCAGATAGACCTGTTTTTTCTCCTGCATTAGGGTAAAATGCAGCGGGCTGATGTGGGTTCTCGCCGTATCGTAAACTGGTACCTTCATCAGTGGAGATGTGCACTCTTGTGGGCACCTCTTCACCCATGATTCGATTATCTAATTCCGATGAGACGGCGGCATCGTAAGCAGCTGTTCTTTGGAATGCTCGAAGAGCGAGTCTGCTTCGTAATGAGTGGGTTATTTTTGTAGGGTCTCCCCCGGTTGAAGAAAGCGATTCTATAACTTCTGGATACTGCTCTGAGGACGTTACCACTAGGACGTCTTGATGGTTTTTGGCTGCCGACCTAATCATGGTGGGTCCGCCGATGTCGATCATTTCTATCAATTCTGAATCGGTTACAGGGGGATTGCGTGATGCGGTCTCCTCAAAAGGATACAAATTAACGCATACAAGGTCGATTGGCGCGTATCCGAGACTTCCAAGGGTTTCCATATCGTCAGAGTTGTCTCTTCTGGCGAGTAAGCCAGAGTGCACTGCGGGATGAAGAGTCTTGACTCTGCCATCGAAGCACTCCGGATGTCCTGTTGCCTCTGAAACATCCTTCACTTCGAGTCCCTCTTCCCTCAGCAAACGAGCCGTGCCTCCAGTAGAAAGTAGAGTCCAGCCTAGGTCTACTAGGCCCTGCGCGAATTCGGCTATTCCTTCTTTGTGATAGACGCTGATGAGCGCCCTGCGACTCGTCATGTTGATTCCCGGGTGAACAGGTCAATGACCATTAGGGAAGGCTCAATCGCCCCGAGCGCTCACAACTTGATCTATTCTAAGCATCCCCACAGCAGTCTCAAGGGCGGCCTCTATGCTAGAGAGAATCGCTGAAGAGGGGTGTAAGACATCTTCTATTTCCTTCACCTCTCCCTGTTCAGTCACCCCGTATTCTCGCTTGACCTCATCTCTTGACTTCGTTCTGATCTCAAGAACGGTGTCAAGGCCCTCAGCACCTGCATTCGATGCGAGGGCAAAGGGGATGCATTCCATTGCACGTGCAAATGCATCCATAGCTAGGCGTTCTCTCCCGGGTTCGTTCAAACTGGCAGATCTAACCCCATGAGCGATTCTTGCGTGTATAGAGCCTGCACCAACCACAACACGGGGGTCCGTCTCGCAGGCCGAGATCGATCGTATCGCGTCGTGTAAGCAGCGAATGGTTTCCTCTGATGCGGTGTCTGAGGTTCCACTAACTGATATTGTGACCAGTTTTGCAAGTGAGCATCCATCGATGGTGACGATGTCCTCCACCTGGTCGGATGCTGGTTTACGAATCCATTCAACTGAGCCGCACTGGCCGAGCATTTCTGTATCAATGTCCATTACTCCATCGATTACCCTTGCATTAGTAGCAAGGGCTGCCTGCTCTATTTCGGATGAGTCGAGTTCGGATATCACTAAAATTTCAGAATTGGTAAGGCTGTGTAGAATATCTCTATCCACTTCTCCGCCACATAAAACGAGTCTTGCGCCGCTTTGGGATATGGATTGGGCGATCTTCTCTTTTCTATTCTGCTCTTCAGCGATAAAGGAGTCGAGTTGGTCGGAGTCGGTGATTTTTATCTCTGCCAGACGTGTCATTTTTCGTATCTTTAAATCTCCCCTGATCACTGCTACCGGTGCTTCTTTCAGATTATTTGGGGCGTTCTCTGAAGGGACCCTTCGCCTCAGAACGAGTCCTTGGACGAGCCTTGAGTCTCGTTGGCTTCCTTGTCCTGTTTTATGCATTCCAAAATTCTCGGTGGACACTTCAGGGACGTTTGGTCGTAAGATACGAAAGGCTTCGGACAGGATTGGTGAGAAATGTGGTGCATCTACGCTTTTTCCAGTCATGGACGTAGTTGCTATCTTGGAAAGGTCCCCGTCGCTTACATCCCGCGATCTTTCATTTACAACAGATGAGGAAATAGCAAGTGATTTTCGGTATCCGTCTACCACAGTAAGCGGGTGTAGGCCTCTTGAGAGTAGTCGTGTTGCCTCTTCGAGAAGTGCTCCGCAAATTAGCATCGTTGCCGTTACTCCGTCGCCACTCATTTCTTCCTGTGTCTTGCCCATTGAAACCATCATTCTCGCTGCTGGGTGTTTGACTAGAAGCTCTGCTACGATTCTGGCTCCATCGTTTGTAACGGCCATGCTCCCGTCTGTTTTGTACAGCATCTTATCGAGGCCCCGTGGGCCAAAGGTGGGGCGGAGGATATCCGAAAATACCCTCGCTGCCGCTATCATCTTCTCTTGTACTTCTGTGCCATTAGTGATCCTCGTCTGGTCTTTGACGATGCGTACGGGGGCTGCTGGGCCTGACTCGGTCACGATACCTGCAGGAATTCCTGCATCAATAACCCTGCGAGGGGCTAACGACGGCCTCCCCGGCCTTTTCTTCGCTTGCCTCTGCGGCTTCCGCCCTGGTCGCCGCCTTGCCACTCTCGCCCTGAACGGGTCTTCCACTCGCTCATATCTTGAATATCATCGTGTCTTGAATTGAGTCTCTTTCTCTGGTTTCTAGGAAGTTCACGAACTGACTTGACATCTAATTTGACTCCAAGTTGCTGCTCGATTCGTCTTATGTTTTGGCCGCCTGGGCCGACAACTGCCCCAACAGCTGACTCATCGACGTAGATTTCTGCAGATGCGTCGGTCATAAATTTCGCAAAAGCGACGGAGATCCCTGTGATGCGTATGACTTGTCGCTTGAGTTCGTCTCCAGCCATCGCCATAGCTGGGCTGCCTCGGCCGTCTTCTCCGCCGACAGGCACGACTGCGATTTCGCTCCCGAACGCAAACATCTCATGAGTGAGTTCGCCGCTTGGGAATCGACGTATCTCGATGACAGGACGAGATAAATCAGACTCCATCCCAGTGGGTGCTCTAACGACCATCTTAAGCTCCAATATCTCATGCACCTTTCCCTTCTCGATGTGTATGACTGTGTCGAGCACCTGTGATATGAGCCCGAGTTCCACTTTGCCCACGAGTCTTTGTATTGCTTCGAGCGCACTATTTGCATGTGTCACTCCTAAGAGGCCTACTCCAGCCAACCTGACGTCTCCGAATATCTCAAAGTCCCTGGATCTTCTAACTTCGTCGAATATGACGAAATCAGGGCGGACGAGGAATATTACTTCTGCAGTTTTCTCGAGGTCTCCTTCAAGTGGTGCGTATTGGGTTATTCTGTCTGGCAATTGAAGGTCTCTTGGAGCCTCCATGGTCTTCACCATGGCTCCGACCTCATCGTCCAGATAGGCTGCAATGGCCTGAGCAAAAGTCGTCTTTCCAGAGCCTGGCTTACCGACAACGAATACTCCTCGGTGATGATCCGAGAGTCTTCTTCTCAATTCCGGTTCGATTTCATAGTCTGAAAGAGAAAGATACGCAACTGGACGTACTACCGTAATCTCCCATGCGTCTGAAAATGGAGGCCATGCACATGTGACCCTGAGATCACCGATCTGGAGGATTCGGCAGCCTTCCCTCTCAATCTCTACGAAACAATCAGAGCGGTCCGGATGCTGATCTACAACGGTTGCTAACTCCTTTGAAAGGTCACTTACCTCTATCTTAGTCCATGGCTTGTCATCGATGGTATCTAGGCGTAGTTCGCTGATGTGCCCCCTCTTAGCACGAGGCGGGCAATCTGCCTTCAGGAATACCGTTGAGGTGGTTTCATCGGACAATATTGTCTCCAACGATTCCGGGAGAGGTGGGTGATCGCCGAAGGCAGCCATGCAGGTATGCCATAGTGGGCTGTTTTGACCGTTGGGATGGTTTCAGTTCAGCACGTTGACGCACCAGCGCAAGGATAGCGTGCTTGATACAGCTATCAGAACGGCTTGTGAAAGGGGCCATGCGAGGGTGGTGGAAAAGTAATGAGTCTGGATCGCTGTGAATAGAACGATTGCGAAGGCATCGAGTGCGTGGCTCCTGTTGAGCTGTGCTCCTTCGGATATTTTCGACCAATTTCGCATGACTGAAATCAGTGTCGCAAGCACGGCTAGGATCGCCAAGTGCCCCAAGACCCATGCGACGTCTGCGCCAAAGGCGCGCACGAGAGTATCGTAGGCTTCACCCATGAGAGGGTCAGCCACATTCACCATGCCCCTGCGGGTCGGGTATTGTTCTTGAGCGTCTCGACTGATTATGGTCAGCGCAGTATATCTGATGGCCCCGCCTCGCATAATTGATGAAGTCACGGTATCGCGCCACGGGCATTCTGTTCTGTGTCGCTTTCATCTGGGGCATGACGTTCATCTGGATGAAGCAGGCGCTGACATCTGCCGAAGTGATTCTTCCTGATGTTGATGGTCGGTGGGTAGCGATGCATTTCGTTGCATTTCGGTTCCTAATTGGGACGATTGGTACCCTGGTCATTCTGCGTGCATCACGATCCGGGTTCAGTGATCTAGAAGTCTGGAAAGGTGGTTTCTCACTCGGTCTTATTCTCATTCTTGGGTTTCTCATTCAGATGTTTGGATTGACTGACGTGACGCCGGCCGTCTCGGCTTTCCTCACTAGCCTGTACGTCGTTTTCACAGCCATAATGGGTGTCGCCCTTGGCAGGCAACGGGTAACATCGTTCATGATTTTCGGGGTGCTGCTAGCGACCTTCGGCGCAGGATGGATTTCAGGGCCACCGAGGGTCGAGTTCGGGATTGGTGAGTGGCTCACTGTGGTCAGCGGGTTCCTATTCGCAGCGCACATCATAGTCACTGATAGGGTAACTAGGTTGGTTGACCCCATTCAGTCTACGGGTACGATGATGGTTACAGTCATGGTGTTGGCATTTGCCATTCTAGTGCTCGATCCATTGGGGTATGGGGCTGAAGGATGGTTTTCAGATGCTGTCGAGTTGTTGCAAAGCGCAGAATATGTCATTCCGCTCGCCCTTTGCGGCTTCTTCGGTTCATTTGTGGCGCTGGCTGCTCTGATGCGATATCAGAAGGAGATAAGCCCCGTTCGCGCTGCGCTCGTCTACGCGTTTGAACCCGTATGGGCTGCTGTTGTGAGTTTGTTACTTGGGTTAGAAGGAGATCCCACGATGTGGTTGTTCATCGGCGCAGGCGCCTTGCTGATAGGCAATCTCATTATCGAGCTAGAGCCCCGAGAAGTTGTATGAGCGGGTCCATTGTATCGATCAATGTTAGC
>JAZANC010000150.1:0-2559 GCA_036228805.1 Thermoplasmatota archaeon | reverse complement strand
ATAGGGCCACGTCAGGCAGGCACAAACGAGATACCTGGCGGCCCCATCCGTGACGAGGATGGGAATCCGATGGATTACGACATACGAGCCCAGACCCGCGCCGTGATCGAGAATATCAAGACGATACGAGAGGATGCAGGATCGTCCCTCGAGAAGGTCGTGGACTGCCTGTCGTTCCTCGTCGATATGGACCGTGACTTCGCTGGCTACAATGAGGTCTACGCCGAGTACTTCTCGGACGTCCAGTGTGCTCGAACGACAGTTGCTGTCCGGGCGCTCCCGACGCCCATAGCAGTCGAGCTCAAGGTCGTCGCCCGCTGCTGATTCGAACCACCACTCTTATGCGTTGACTCGGTTGCCAGAAAATATGCAAGCTAAGTCCCTGATGCTAGCGTTACTGATGATCGCAATGCCCCTTTCCGGCTGTATAGCCGGCGATGATGGGCAGAAGGACGACGAGATTACTGATCTCGAGACCATGAGGGATGACCTGCAACTTGAACGTGACACGCTTCAGAGCGAGCTGTCCACTATTGAGGCAGAGCTCGTGGCCCTACAGGCATCCTCATCATCCGATGCCGACGAGATTTCCGGTCTGTTGTCACAGATAGATTCCCTCAATGAGCAGATAACCGCTCTTGAGGCATCTATAGTATCCCTTCAGATGAATGTGATGCAGGACAATCAATCAACTCTAGACTTGGACTGCCTATTCGGGCAGAGGATGACGATATCGTCCATTGGCTTCGATAATGATGGGTCGGGCTCACTTGAGGGGGACGAGATAATCTCGATGAGCCAAATGTGCGCAGGCACAATGGCATCGATACCTGAAAACGCAGATGATGGAGGATATTTTTACGAAGATAGCGCTATGTTCGTAGTAAACGGCAATGATGTCATCTGGGTAGAATCAAGCCCGATTGATATGCATCACATGGGTGAGGACATGTATACTGTGGTACTCTCGGATCTTACTCCAAATGGAACAAAGAGTATACACACAGAGATGGATATATGTTATCACATCCATGATTGCGAATACACATTTCATTCTGTAGCGGAGATTCAGGGTGGGTTCATCATCAAACTCGGGGTATCCTACTACGAAAACAAACTGATTGCATTCAACTACACAAGCCAACAATCTCAAACCTTGGAATGGGATATGGAAAAGGACACTCTGAATCCAGATGACTGCCTTGTGAATTATGGGGATGGGATTATTTTCCAGGGTGAAGATAATGACCACGGAGAAGAATTGTGGTTTGCGAATCTGACCCACGCTCACATGATTAAGGATATCAGGGAAGGAACCAGTGACTCCAATCTTAGAGACTGCTTCAATTTCGGCGACATGGTCGTGTTCTTCGCTGATGATGGCACCAATGGCAGTGAGATATGGGTAACCGATGGCACCGAGGACGGTACAACCATGCTACTGGATGCAAACCCAACCGGGGATGGGACTCCTTGGAACCCGACTCCGATAGTTAAGGGCGGGGAGTTCTACTTCACCGGGAGTGACGGTGAATTCGGTTGGGAGCTATGGGCTTCGGATGGCACTGCCTCTGGTACGCGGATGGTCAAGGACTTGAACCCCGGCACAGGTAGCGCTAGCACCTACGCCCTAGGCTCTATCGGCGATGCCTTTTATCTCATATCGGGTGCCGATGGCGCAGGTAATGCGGGACTATATTCGACGGATGGAACGCCATCTGGGACAGAACTCGTCTGCAATATGAGTTCGCTGAGCTCCTATCCCGGACATGCGTTGCTTCACAATGGTGCGATCTACTTCTCTGGAGTAGACGCCGGCTACAACTACTCTGGAGATGTGTGGAGGTACGTACCCGGGGGCATTTGCGAGAAATTCGACACGCGCGAGGGCTCTAATGCTGCAAATCCCCGTGATTGGTTCGTGATCGGAGACAATATCCTTTTCTCAGGAAACAGCGATGAGGGATATGGAATACACCTTCTGACTGAAGATGAACATGGGAATTTGGCAGCAACGACCTTGATGGCGCCATTTGGAGGCATAGTAAAACATCTCTATGGGCTGTCAAATGGATTGGTCATCTATTCGGAAGTAAACCCTTGGATGGATTCCTACTCTCAAGATTACACGTGGTATTGGGCTGATTACGAGTACTTCGGCTTGTAAGGGCCATCATTCACCGAGATACTGATTCGATGTCCTCGTCGATATGGACTGTGTCTTTACCGGCTACAATGAGGTCTACGCCGAGTACTTCTCGGACGTCCAGTGTGCTCGGACGACAGTTGCTGTCCGGGCGCTCCCGACGCCCATAGCCGTCGAGCTCAAAGTCGTAGCAAGCTGTTGAAACGCGATTCCTGAGAACTGCTCATATCAGTTGCAGCCGCAGCTTGGGCCGCAACTATCAGTAGCTTCCCTGACATCTGTGACCGTGACTGTGAACGTAAGGGTCTTCCCAGCCATGACGTGGTTGAAATCCAATGTGACGTCATCTCCATCTATGGCGGTGATGGTGAACATCGTCATGCTCCCGTCTTGCAACTGCGTGTAACTCGAGA
>JAZANC010000149.1:0-4372 GCA_036228805.1 Thermoplasmatota archaeon | reverse complement strand
GAGACCACCGATTTGCTTATTCCGGGAATGCGGACGGACGGTTTGTTGCCACTGTAGCTTAGCCTGGTTGAGCGTCTGATTCGTAATCAGAAGGCCGGGAGTTCGAATCTCCCCAGTGGCTCCACTATCTAAGTAGGCCTCGTTCTTTGAGCATGCTTTCAGATATCTCGGATGAGTGCTTGAGCGCCTCAATCACGGGCATCCTGCCTCCTGACAACATCGTTAGAGTAGCGCCTCCCCCTGAGCTGTTGTGCGTGACTTGCTCTGAGGCGCCTCTTGCTTGGACCAAGGCACTGGTGTGGCCACCCCCGATTATTGTCATTGCATTGGTCTCTATGCACATATTCAGGACTTCTATTGTCCCAAAAGCAAAATTTTGTTTCTCAAAATAAGATGCGGGGCCATTCCAAAGTACGCAAGATGCGCCCATGACTATCGACCTTAATCTCATCAATGTGCTTATGCCCACATCGTAGATTGGATGAGGGGTGGGGAGTTGCTGGATAGAAAGTGGTTCTCTAGATCCGTTCAATTCGATGGCCAAATCTTCTGGAAGAATGACCTTGTCCCTATAATTGGACAATATGTAGCTTGCCATTTTGGAAGTCTCGTCGACGAATGGTTCGACTTGTGATCTTGCGAAATCTGCATTCGAATTTCCTATGTCTAAACCGTCTGCCATCAACATAAAATTTCCAACAACCCCGAAGAACGCTACTGTGTCAACGACGTTTCTCTCGAGCAGATTGATTGCGACTCGGAGAGAATCGTCAGCTTTGGCCCCACCCAACAATGCTACGTAGGGCCTTGGTGGGTTTTCTAAAGCAATGGAAATAGCATCTATCTCACGCTTCATGAGTTCTCCTGCTACCGAAGGTAGTTTACGTGTGAATCCTGTTAAGCTAGGGGATGATCGATGTGCTGCGCCAAATGCGTCGTTGACGAAGATATCAAAATGAGGTTCCAAATTCTGTATTATATCAGATGTTTCCTGTTCCTCTATCTCACCCTTTAGCAGGTTCTCGTCCGGGTGTAATCTCACGTTATCTAGCATCAAAACATCACCTGGTTGCATTGATTCTATTGCGGCCGTTGCTGATGGGCCACATACATCGGGTACAAACTTCACAGGCCGGCCGAGAAGTTGGGAGAGTCTATCTGCATGTCTTTGGAGATTTGTAAAGTCAAATCTTCCTGGCCTAGACTGGTGCGCAAGAATTGTAACGGATGAGGATTCAAATTTCTGCAGAGTGGGTATTATTGCCCGAATTCTCGTATCGTCAAGGAGTTCTTTTGTAGAAGGATGAATGGGCAAATTGAGATCTGCACGATGTAGAATCTTCAGACCGTCGAGCCTGATATCGTCGAGTCCGAGGACTTTCGGCACGAGGGGGCCTCTGCCTACTTGGATTTGACTGTGTGGTGAAATTATGCATCCGAACTCTCTATGCATTCGTACTTAGACGGTAGCGCATGGACTTCGATATGAGCGGGCCGGAGGGTGAAGACTGGCGTGTTCCAGTGTCTGAACTGACTAATCGGAGGAAGAGGGTCGCTGATGCTCTAGCGGAGGCTGGATATGAATCCGTAATTATAGAAAATCCTGTTGAGCTATACTGGCTAACCGGCGGACGGCAGAATAGTATGCTCGTCATAGGAGCGTCTGGCACGGATGTAGAGTCCACCCATTTAGTGAGGAAGTCGCTTCCAAGAGCCATTTGGGAATCCGGAGGGAGTGATTCGCCCGACCCGGTAATTCAACAGCCGAGATCTTCGGATTTGGAAGTAGGGCTTAGATCCATGGGGGTCACCAGGACTCCGGCAATGCTTGATTCGGCGCTCCCCCACTCCAGAAAGGAGTATCTTTCAAATTGTCTTTCAGGTTTTGAAGATAGGAAGGAAGATGCTTCTAAGATGCTTCACCAACTTAGAGAAACAAAGAGCGCATGGGAGATTGATCAGATTCGGAAATCCGGCCATGTGAATCATGAGATGTTTCTTGCAGTGGCTGAAAGATGCGGTGAAGGAGTGACTGAGTTAGATGTGGCATCAGTCGCTGAAGAAGTAAGTCGGAAAAGAGGATTTGGGGGGCGTATCAGGATGAGGCGTTGGCCGATGGATTGTGACAGAGCGGTTGTGGCTGCTGGGCGTTCTGGCGGGATTCCCTCATTCTTCGATTCGGCAATAGGTGGATCAGGGGCGAATCCAATGGCGCCGCTTGGTTCAGGTCACAGGCGTATAGAAGAAGGGGTTCCGGTTTTGGTTGATATCGTCCATGTGCATCGAGGGTATATCTCAGATTGCACAAGGATGTTCAGTTCTGGTAGTCTACCTGAAATTTGGATCGAGAGGTTGGAGGATATGGTTGAAATTAGAGATTCCGTAGTGAATAAGCTTGGCTCTGGCGGGACTTGCTCTGAAGCTTGGGAGGTGGGCAGGGGGCTTGCTGTTGAAATGGGGCATGCGGAACATCTTATGGGAGTAAAGCCGCACCAAGCAAAATTTCTTGGGCATTCTGTTGGTTTGGAGTTGGATGAATCACCGGTTATAGCTAATGGTTTTGCCAGGGGGATGCATGAAGGGTGCATCATGGCAATAGAGCCCAAGGTGGTCTACGATGATGGAGCAATAGGAACTGAAGACACATGGGTTGCAGGGAAGAATGGGCTTGAGTGTCTGACTGCGGGGAAGTCTTTTCCGCTACATGTAGAGTGGTAATATGTCACGAAGGAAAAGGGATTATGCGGCGAAAAATCTTGCAAGGATCCTGAAGGAAAGAGTTGACCCGCATGGGTATTCGATGAATGATAAAGGGATTGTTCGAAGGTTGACAATAAGCGATGAAGGGGATGTAAAAATGTGGTTGAAACCGAAAATGGCCCACTGTCCGTGTTGTCTTCATGATCTGCTCTTGCTGAAAGAGGAAATTGGCAATCAACGAGGGGTTTCTTCTGTTAAATTCAAGATAGTGGACATCCCTGGATCCGAAGAGTGGGATGCTGCTTTGTCTTAATCCTGGTAGAGTCGTTTCCATATCTTCCTGATGTCTAACGATTGACTGGATATTCATCGGATTGACCCTCTCCTTCCGCCTGAAGAATCTGTTTTCGATTCCTTTCTTTTCTCTGCTCTATGACTCTCAATTTCAAGGAAAGTCTACTGGATAGGAACCAGACAAACACACCGATTCCGATGATATCGAAAATGATGATTGCTAAAATTTTTGGATCTTGTAAATCGACCATACCATTCAGCGATCTTCCCATCTAGTCCACTTACCAGACTGTTTGTTGAAGTAAAGGCCTGCCTTCTTCATCCACTTGTTGAACTTGGTTGCTCCTGCTCCTGTAGCTATGATGAAATCTTCACGATGCTCTTGAGCCTGTATGTATCCTTTGGCAGCAAGCGTCTGATCAATCCAATCATCAATACTCATGAGTGTTCCTGAAATGTTGCTGGCCTCTGTGGATGCTATTATTTCAGTAGCTGCGGCGCCCGTGGCCTCTATCTCCTTGATCATCAGATCGGCAATGGCATCCGCACTCGCCTTGGTTGGCGGTGAGACGATGGGGTCTCGAGGGCCTCTTTTTGGATCGATTTTGACCCAAGTCTCTGGGTTGGCAAGTCGTTCCTCTATACTAGTAGCAAGATCAACGTGAAATTCTTCTTCGCACTCCCAGCATACAAACTTGTAGTCACGAATATCATCGATTATAGAAGATCCCCGAGGGTCCATCTCATCACCACAATGAGGACATGCATGGAGGCACAATACTGGTGCAATCTTTCTCCTGAAATCTACAATATCTTGTGGTGTGCCATCTAACTCCAACATCTCATGATCTCGTGCAGCTTCTAGCCCCCTTGTCTCGAGTTGGTCCTTCAACTTGGAGCGTTGCTCAGACTTTGGCTCATCGTCATAGATGGTCTCTAATTTGACAATTAACTCAACTGTTTTTCCTAGTCTGTTCATTACTAGTTTCTTATTCCTAAATGACTCGACTCTTGCTATTCGCTGTTCTTCTCGCTTTTCATTTAGTTGTTGAAGAAGGTCTTTCTGTTCCCTCTTGAAACGCTGTTCTTGAATTTTGTCGACCTTCTTTGGCTGACCACTCTTTGTGATTACGTCAGCGATAAATCTCTGTCTACTTGATGCTCTGGGCCCGGATTTAACAGATTCGAGAACGGATTTCGCGATCTCTTTTTTGATGCCGTAATTATTCACTAGCTTTTCTTCGTCGAGTTTCTTGAGGTCTCCGATTTTCAAACCGGACTCCGATAGAAGTTGCGAAGTCGTCTCGTCGATACCCCTTCTGAGCAGCGCTAGATAGGTATCCTTCTTTGCCATTTAATCCCCTCTCGATGGTCCGGC
>JAZANC010000148.1:0-2523 GCA_036228805.1 Thermoplasmatota archaeon | reverse complement strand
TCACTTCTTTGCCCAGTAGCCTCTGACTCCTCGCAATAACGTCAATCATGCTGTACTGGGCAACAGCTCCAATGTGCCATGTTCCACTGGGATATGGAGGAGGGGTATCAATAACGAATATCTCCTTATCTGTTTCTTTGTTGAATCCATATCTTTTATGATAAGACTCTTCATCATAATGTTCCTCTTGAATTCTTTTTTCGAGGTCTACACTCCAGCGCTTATCTGAAATCTTAGGCCGTCCCACGAACCCCACCGAATAATTGGCAGAGAGTCGTGTTATTGACCATTGCCGTGTAGTTGTAAAACCCATTTGAGGCAATCAACTTTGCCGAGGGGTTGAAGGTATGCCGTTTCACGTCATGGCGGGAGGGACATGGCTAGGGAAGATTCTCAAAACCACATTGGTCGCTTTTTGTTAAGCGCAAAGGAGAGATTTTCCAACACAATTCCAGAGGATTTCCAGGTAATACCTTCACTGTCACGATTGCCCAACAAAATACGCAGGAAAGTTAGAGATCATGAGGGAGCCAGTTTCCTGACCATGTTTCCTATTATGGCGGTCCTGGTTTCACTGGCATTCACAGTATCACTTTTACCTCATTCAGGAGTATTGGACTGTCGAGATGGTTTTGACAACCCAAGCTACTGCAAGGAAGAGCCCGCACTAAACGTGAATGGAGACTTGGAGGTATACCTTCCAACGGATGATGATCCGCTTAGTGTGAAGAACCTGATCGCCCAAGTTGAGAAAGATTGGACGACTAATGTTATGGTCATTTATGTAGAGTCTTATGATTACAATGTTACATGCGTTGAGTGTGGTTCCAACGGCCAGATTAACATCCTGGAACAGATAGACAACGTAGAGCGAGCGATCAACTATGTCAGAAACGACAAGGGCGAAGAGGATGATGTGGAATACGTACTTTCCATCTCTACCGTGATCAAGGAAGTGAATTCTAGCGGCGGGCGCGTCGTAAAGGCCTTCTTCTCGGGCCTTGCTGAGGCAACTGGAAATCAGCAACTCTCCGATGAAATAAATGAGACTATAGACTCACAAAGCGACCTTATTGGTAATTACGCAATACCAGATGAACAACAGCGGGTAAATCAGATACTGCAGGAGATGCCCCAGAATGCTCTTAATAAGCTGGTTAGGAATATAGGCTCGGGTAATGAAATCAAGACCTCATACGGTTGGAGTCGAGCTGTTATAATAATTGGAATATCTGATGACACAGGGAACAAAACAGTTGGCGATATCGTCTCAGAAACTCAAGGCACAATTGATCAAATTGCGGTGGATAATAATTGGGGCACGCCTGGTTCAGAAGGGTGTGAACCCAATCATGGATCATTATGCCTTAGGATGACTCTAACCGGTCCTGCACCACTTACCAACGCAGTCACTGAAGAATCATTCAAATTATTCTGGCAAGTGTTCCCAGTGGGTGTCGTTATTGTAGCAGCAATGCTGTTCCTCTTCCATTGCGATTTACTGCAGACGGGAAGAATTCGATTTGTCCAAGGTGTTAAAGTTGTAATAATATCCGGGTTGCCGACACTTTGCGCGGTATGGGTAACTCTGGGGCTGATCGGTCTTACGGATTATGAAGTAACCATGACAGTTATTCTAGTGGGTCCGATCGTACTATCACTAGGAGTTTCCTATGGATTGCATATTACGAATAGATACGCAGAATCCAAGGGAACCCCCCAAGAGAAGATGTCCGCAGCGCTTCAATCAACAGGACGCGCAGTATTCCTCTCTGCTATGACCACGATTATCGGATTCATCTCCCTAACTTTTGCTCCAATGAAGCCTATTCAGACTGTTGGATGGGCGTTGGCCGCGGGCATTGTCGTTGTGTACATACTCACCATGATAATGGTCCCCAATCTTACAATACTTCTAGATCTCAAAAAGCCCTCACATCCCCCTCCAAAGGTTTTCGTTGCAGCAGTCAACATGCCTGTCAAGTGGTCTCGAATCACACTTGCCCTATTCATTGCATTAATGGTAATCTCTGCTGGTTATAACAGGCAAAATGTCGAGGAGAACATCGACCTATTAGAAATGGCACCAAGTGAAGTCGAAGCGGTACAAAAGATGGGGGTATATTCGGATGAGTTTGAAGCAGGTCAACCCGGTTTCTTACTTGTTGATGCGAACATTAAGGCCGAGCCAGAGATAGGCCTTGGTTCAATAAACCCCCCCCATCCATATGCTAATCTTGAGGGTATAGAGAATCTCGAGTCTAGATGCAATGATGTTGAGAATGCTACTGCAGTCTCGATAGTCTTCCTGATGAAGGCCATCGCTGTGGGGGTCAATGTTTCTGGTACCCCAATTAACGATTTCATTGAAGATACGCCACTTCCAGAACCCATTAAGGAGATTGCCGAGCTAATCTTCGACAGAGACCAGTCTGGAAATGTCTCTTTCTGGACTATTTTAGATACACTCGATGCCCAAGAGGATGATGGGGGTAGGCAGGCTCAGAATTTCTTACTCTACGT
>JAZANC010000147.1:0-2839 GCA_036228805.1 Thermoplasmatota archaeon | reverse complement strand
TCTTCTCCCTTTAGCTCCCATGCAGCTTCGAACAGCTTCAATGCTGAGCGTTTTCCTGATGTTGTATAGCAAGCCTTGACTAAATCACCGTGGCCCGCCATATCCCTAACTTTCTCAATGACCTCCTGAGAGTCATCGGGGGCCCTGTCAAAGTGAGCAGAGGCGATGATGCTGGTTTTCTTCCCGGCCAGCTTGATCAAGTCGCTGCGGAGACTGGGTTCTATATCTGTCTCGAGATCGACCCAAGAGACCCCGGATTCAATGGCCTTTCTCAAAATTGCACATCTCTCCTCCTCGGTACCGGGGAAATACCCGCCTTGCCGCAGTGGCCTACAGGTCAACACCACCGGTAGTTCGATACCTGCCTCCAGAAGGGAAAGAGCTTCGTCGATATTTATGTCTGGATTATCTCTGGGAGTCAGCACAGTTTCTGAATGCCTGAATCTTGAGTTCTGATCATCATTGTTCGAATCCGGGGGTACAGGAGTTTCTTCCATGTAGAGCATATCAAGTCGCGCTTCAACCATATCTGCTCCGGCAACAGTGGCTAGAGAAGCATCTGCGAGCATCTCCTCAACCGTTGTTCCGGTTAGGGTTGCGCAGATTTTTGGTGTATCCACGAGTTAATGGGTTGAATTCGTGTGTATAATCGTGACTCTCGCTGAAATATTCGATTAGCCTAGATTGCAGGCTTAATCGGTGTGATTCGAGGATTATGACGGGATGTTTCATATACCGTCGATATGGACTTTTAACGTTAGTAATCGAAGGTTCCCTTTGGGAACCTTCGCAGGGTGGGAAAATTTCATGCCAGAGACCTATGATGCATCGAATATCCAAGTCTTAGAAGGACTGGAAGCAGTGAGAAAAAGACCCGGTATGTACCTGGGCGATCCTCATGATGGTTCAGCCCTACATCACTGCATTTGGGAAGTGGTCGACAACTCCGTAGACGAGCATCTCGCAGGGCACACAGATTCCATAGAAATCACGATGCACGAGAATGGTTCACTTTCTGTCAGAGACTTTGGCAGGGGTATCCCCGTCGATACTCACGAAGAATATGGGATATCGGCTGCCGAGGTAATCATGACCAAGTTGCATGCAGGGGGAAAATTCGATAATAGCTCCTACAAGGTATCGGGAGGTCTGCATGGAGTGGGCGTTTCAGCGGTCAATGCCGTATCTGAATGGATGGAGATGACCATCTACAGAGAGGGGAAAATCTACTTCCAGAGATACGAGGCTGGCGTTCCAGTTGAGGCCCTAAAAGAGATAGGAAATTGTTCCGATACAGGAACGAAAATCTCATTCAAGCCGGATCTCTCCATATTCACCGAAGTGGTGGATTTTAATTTTGAAGAGGTGGACACGCGAGTTAGTGAAACCGCTTTCCTAAATGCTGGACTTAAGATGACAATTTTAGATGAGCGGGGAGAAGAGCCCCACACCTCAGAGCATCTCTACGAGGGAGGGCTTTCAGAATACGTTAGTCAACTCAATGAGAGAAGAGAGGCCCTCCATTCAGAGGTCATCAAGATAAGGGGGGAAAAGGAAATCGAGAAGGGGAATGTGGAGGTCGAATTAGCACTGCAATGGTCTGATGCCTTCAGCGAGTCTATTCGCTGTTATACCAACATCATACGGAATAAAGACGGCGGCACCCACATGTCTGGTCTGAGAACTGCGCTCACCAGCTCTGTCAATTCATACGCTAAGAAAAGAAAATTGCTGAAAGGAGATGCATTGTCTGGAGACGATGTAAGGGAGGGCCTGGCCGCAGTAGTCAGTGTAAAGCATCCTGATCCCTCTTTCTCATCGCAGACAAAGGACAAGTTGGTCAGCAGCGAAGTGACTGGCATAGTCCAAACCATTGTTTATGACAAACTAGGGGAGTTCTTCGAAGAGAATCCCTCTGTTGCGAAGCAGATAGTCGAGAAGGCGCTTCTAGCTTCCAAGGCCAGAGAAGCGGCTCGGAAAGCTCGGGACCTCACTCGTAGAAAAGGAGTTCTGGAAGGAGGAGGTCTGCCAGGAAAGCTGGCAGATTGTCAATCAAGGGATCCGAGTGAGTGCGAGGTATACCTGGTGGAGGGCGATTCTGCAGGGGGTTCTGCGAAGACGGGGCGGGATCGACGAATTCAGGCAATTCTCCCCTTGCGTGGGAAAATTCTCAATGTGGAGAGGCAAAAACACAACGCTGCAAAGGTATTTCAGAATCAAGAAATTCAAACCATGATTCGCGCTCTTGGGGCTGGAGTCGGTAACAATAGCGAAGAAGAAGGGTCATTTGACTCTGAGAAATTAAGATATTCCAAGATAATCATAATGTGTGATGCAGACATCGACGGTGCCCACATTAGGACACTTATGCTGACATTCCTATGGAGATTCATGAGGCCTGCAATAGTTGATGGTCACGTGTATATCGCTCAGCCGCCACTTTACCAATTGACAAAGGGTCGAGTGAGCAAATACGTATTTTCGGATGAAGAACGGGACAAGGTGATGCTGGAGTTACAGGGCGACAACCCCAACACGAAGATCGGCATTCAGAGGTACAAGGGTCTCGGCGAAATGAATCCCGAGCAACTATGGGAGACCACAATGAATCCTATGACTCGGACAATGCTGAAGGTCACTGTCCAAGACGCAGAGGAGTCAGACAGGCTATTCGAGATATTGATGGGGGAGGATGTTCCGGATCGAAGGGCATTCATCGAAAAGCATGCTAAGGAGGTGACTAATCTTGACATCTGAAGAGAATGAGGATGCCGGCCAGCCGGTGAGCAACGAGAACATCCTGAACCATTCTCTGGATAAGGAGATGAAGACGTCTTAC
>JAZANC010000146.1:0-3103 GCA_036228805.1 Thermoplasmatota archaeon | reverse complement strand
CCTCCAATGCGCTGATCACTAGCTGAGCAGCACTGAAGAGACAAACATAACCCCTGGGGGGGGCTTCGCGGCCTCCCTCAGGGACTCCAACTTCCCAATAAACCATGGACGGCTTTTGAATGGATTCTTCTGCCCTCCGAGACTTCCCTCTCAAAGCAATTAAATCCCTAACAAGAGATGTTGACGAAAACATCGTCAAACCCTTCTCTAGAATGCGAGAATCCATCCGCATGGAATTCATCCATGCAAGAGACAGCCCTCTCGATGGTGCTCGGCGGGCTTTTGACCTATCCAAGAAGGCACTGATTGCAGCCCTTCTCCTGTGGGCCGCATGGTCATACTGCACAAAGATGCTAGACCCCACGGTCTCAGCGATAACATCCTTCTCAACTTCTCTCATCATTAACGGCAATCAACTCAATGCCGCTTACTACGATCCCACGATGGTAGCTGCTTGGCTGTCCATCACGGTTTTGGTATTCTTTCTGTTGGCTCAGAACGAATTCAGGGCACTCCTCAAACCACTCGAATGGAAGGGCTACATCACATCAATGACCGCTGTGGGGATTGCAATCCTCGTCCCATTCTTGGTCGAAAACCTCGATTTCAGCCCCCGCGAGGGCCTACCATTCCTGTTATTGGGGATTCCAGCCATGGCCGGTTTCGCACTGTCCACGGGAGACCTTCCACTCATCCTTACAGGGAGAGCAAGCACATACCAGACAATCAGAACAGTAGCTCCAATACTCATCTTTGCCTATTACGCACTAAACGTGAGCATGGCGCCGCCTATCTTGACTGAAGATCTTGTGAATACTTCCTCGGCACTTATCGTGGGTATGGCGGCCATATCCTGGATATTAATCCGAACCGAGGCAGCTAATTCAGAGGATCAAGAGAGAAGATATGCTGCATTCATGTTCATCCTCGCAACCCCGTTGATCCTTTACACAGTGACTCGAATCATATTCCTCCTCAACAACCCAGACAGCGTCACAAGAGATCGCTGGGATCTTGATTGGTCATTCATGGATGACCCCAATGCCTTCGAGATCAACGTGTGGCCCATGGAGGTCGTGTTCGGCAAGGATTCTCGGTGGGAATTCTACATCGCTGCCGTCATCAATTCTGCACGTGTAACGTTGGTCAGTATCGTACTCTGCACGTTGTTAGGCATCATCATCGGAGTCACTCGACTATCCAGCAATCGTCTAGCTTCCAGTCTTGCAACAATATACGTCGAGGTGTTCAGAAACCTCCCTCTTGCAGTTCTTCTTTTCCTCGTCTGGACTCAGATGGGCGAGACCCTGCCGTTATTCGGCGAAGAGGCAAACATACGTGGTCGGGTATACTACAGCAACAAGGGTTTCTGGATCCCGCTGGCGGAGTCCTGGAGAGTATACGCCTTCCTGGCGACTTTCATACTGCTTTGGGTGTTCACGCGAATCAAGCAGACCATCGATATGAGGCGACAAGGTTCCGTTGTGGATGACTCAGACAGAGCAGTTCTGATGAGGTCCGGCATGTGGGGCGCTCTAATCGTCATTGGAACAGTGTTCGTACTCGGAGACATCACCACTCCCGAGATCCTCAAACTCAGACCCGATAGCCCAGGCACATGGCGAGTGGTGGAAGACACTGCATTTGAGATAACGCCGATGTTCACTGCGATGGTGCTGGGCCTGACACTATTCACAGCATCCGTGGTGGCGGAGATAGTGCGAGGAAGCATCCAAGCACTCCCAAGAGGTCAGGTAGAGGCTGCTATTTCTCTAGCCCTCACGCCTTATCAGAGACTCAGATTGGTAATACTTCCACAGGCTCTTAGAAGCATGGTTCCGCTCCTAAATAGCCAGTACATGAACGTCTGGAAGAATAGCAGCCTAGCAATCGTCGTCGCATATAGCGACGTTTTCTACGTCATATACGTGATGATGAATAACGTCGGGAGGCTGATTCCGCTATTCATCCTGTTGTTAGTCACCTACCAGGCGGGCAGCCTACTCATATCAGCTGTAATGAATGCATACAATGCAAGAGTCACGAGGGTGAAGATATGATGTCGGAGCCGCATGGATTCCCTGTTTTCGGAGGCAAGCGCCTCGAGAAACTCTTCAATGCGGAGAACTCCTTCGTCGGGAGATCCAGCTTTGAAGGCAAAGATCTAGATCGATGGCTATCACTGGCCGCGCTCTCAATTGCCACTTTCTACTTCGTATTCAAGTGCATCAATGAGATGGATATGCCACTCGATGAGAGAGTCACATCGACCGACCGAATGATCTACGCCCTAGGTGTATCATCAGTCGGGGCATTCGGTGCATGGATATTCTCCCTCGTCCTACTCAAGATGACCTTCAGACGCTCCATGTCCACAGCGTTACTCGGCCTGGTTTCCGTCGTAATTGCAAACTATGTCGTAGAACTTGTTCTCGACATAGCCCTTCTGAGTATGAGGTGGGACATCATATGGTCGAACAGGGTTCTAACGCTGCTCGGTGCCAAGATGACAGAGGCAATGACCCAGGATTACATCCCCTCTGAGAATTGGAGGCTTTGGCCAATTGTGTATCTTACATGGGGTTTGATGGGTGCTGCGTATGGTGCATCAGCAACTTCTTTCAGATCTTTCACGGCATGGTTTGCAGTCGTAACCGCCGTCGTATTCGCTTACGCCACCAATCCCCAACTCGCAAACTACAATGTTGATTCGGTTAGAATAAAACTGCTCATTGCGACGATAATCGCTGTATCGGCTTTCGGGCTTTCTAGGGCTTACTCGATACGATCTGAAGAATATAAGGTGAATAGGCTCAAACGGCTATTCTTAGTACTTGCAGTTGTAGACTTCTTCCTGGCCATTCTCATAATGGACCCCCCGGAATGGTTACAGGCGTTTGCCTCCTATTGCTCCGACATACCTCTTTTGGGAGACCTCCTCTCTCCACTAACTAGCCCAGGCGTCCCTGCCTCCGTGTGGGGCGGATTATTCGTCAACATCATCGTTGCAATGGCCGGGTGCGTCCTTGGCCTAGTCGTCGGAATATTCCTTGCATTCGGCAGACAGAGCAAACTCCCCATCGTCAAGTGGCCATCGGTCTCC
>JAZANC010000145.1:0-7664 GCA_036228805.1 Thermoplasmatota archaeon | reverse complement strand
TCCTGCGGCAGCCCAGCATCGCGTGAGACAGATACGATGGACACTTTCTACGACTCATCGTGGTATTTCATGAGATTTTGCGATGCCAATAACAGTGAATCACCATTCTCTAGAGAGTTCGTCGACTATTGGATGGAGGGAGGGGTAGACCTCTACATCGGTGGCATCGAACATGCAGTGATGCATCTTCTCTATGCCCGATTCTTCACCAAGGCTACTAGGGACATGGACATGAACTCGATCGGCGAGCCTTTCGGCCGTCTAGTGTGCCAGGGCATGTTGAACGCACCCGCGCCATATTGTTCTGATTGCAATGCCGAGTTTCACGTTGAACTCGAAGGAAAAGAGTGCCCAACTTGCGGGACTATGCTTGGCTCGAGATCCGCCAAGATGAGCAAGTCGCTTGGAAACACCGTCAGCCCAGGAGACATGGTCGAGAGGTACGGCGCCGATACAGTTCGGCTGTTCATCTTATTCGGCGCCAACCCCGAGGCAGGAATGGAGTGGTCAGACACAGCCATAGAGTCCAACCATAGGCATATCCTCTCGATCATAGACGCCTTTTCATCAGTATCCACAATGAATAGCGATCAGAATCAGATTGATGAATGGCTCAGAGCAAGAGGTAGGGCAAATCTAGCCCGATGGATCGATTGTATGCAGGATGTAAGCTTGAGAGAGGGGGTAATGATCAGCCATTTCGAGATGCTATCCGACTGGCAGTGGTATGTCAGGAGAGGAGGCCGAAATAGAGATTCAGCGATTGAATACCTGTCAAAATGGGCCCATATGATCGCTCCTGCCACACCGCATATTGCAGAGGAGCTCTGGACCAAGATAGGCGGAAAGCAAATGCTTGCCAATACCGTGCTTAGCCAAGACCAAACTCATGAGAACGATTCGGTGACACTTGCCGAGGAGGCATACCTTCGAGACGTCATCGATACGGCAAGGACCCTGCTGCCCCTCGCTCAGAAGCATTCAGAGAAACCGATCGATCGAATCGTCATACAGACCGCTCCTAAGTGGTCTGCGAATCTCGCGAAGGAGGCCATCGAACTCAAAGACTCAAGCTTCGATTTCAGCAGAGAAGGAATGTCATTCATCAAGAAGCACCAGTCATTCCTCAATTCAAGTGACAAAGGCGCAGTAATACAGTTTTGGTCATCAATCACCACGGGTTCAAAAAAGAGACGTGGAAAAGTGCAGACTTGGACTGCTGAGGAGGCGACATTAATCAGAAGTGGAGCCAATGAGGGAGCAATTCTCGAGTCAAGATCGCAATTCATAGCCACGACTCTTGGAATAGAAAAAATCGAAGTGTACGAGGCAGGCACAGGGGAAGATGCCGGCGGCAAGGCGAAGTTTGCACAGCCCCTTGAACCGGGTATCGCCTTTTTGTGAGGTTAGCGAAATGGCAATAGTGCTGTACGATGATTTCTGCGAGTCCTGCACTGCATGGGCCCGATTCATCGAGAAACGCTCCAAGGGAACTCTTTCTCTTCTAGGCCAAGAAACCCCCGACGGAAAGGCCGTAATCGAAAAACGCCCTCTTGAACTGAGCGATGTCGACTCCGTATTTTTTGTCGACGATGAAGGTAAGTGGACTTCAAAATCGACTGCAGCACTTCAGATTGTCAGACAACTAAGGTTCCCATGGCCCATGGCCTCAATCGGTCTTCTTGTTCCTAGATTCATCCGAGACGCTGTCTATGATGCCTATGCGAAACGAAGATTTCGCACATTCCAATGATCCGTATCGTACGCTGGGTTCATGTCAGAGTGACCACACGGATGACCGTTGAACGATAAGGAAGACGGCGGGCCACGGAGGCGAAGCCGCTCTCAGAGAAGACCACGAAAGGCCAAGGCCCAAGGTGAACAGAGCTCTGAAGCGATCCGGAGAGCAGTTGAGAGATTCGTAATTTCCCCCCTCCCAATGGGCATCCCGGAGAGCATCGACCCACCTCCCCAGAAGATAGAGATCGACTGGCCCGTCAATGCAGTGGCTAAGGCAGTGCAAAGAAAGACAGGCGATATTGTCAGCCGTCCGGGGGAATTCGGGTTCCTTCCCCAAGAGAGGGTCGATGAGATTTCAAAACAGATTTCTGATTTAGATATCACTTTGGAGCAGGCACTCTCACTTAGGGCCGCGTTGAACCAGGAGAAAAGCGTCTATTCGCATGGGCGTTTAATGAGACGTTCTAATGAACTCCGAAGAAGGTATGAAAGTGGGGATTCAGTACTGGCTCTCTCAAAGCGCTTCGACGCCCCGCCCGTCAATACTTTCAGGGCCATTCTTACTGGACGTGGATGGTCAAAGAATAAGATCAAAGAATCTCTAAAATCTCCGAAATCAAGACTCAAAGAACGTGACTTCGAACAATTCCAACTCGCGGAGGAAGCAGATCGAGTCAGCTCAGTTAATCAATCCGAGACGCAGACCGCAGCTGAGGTTTTCGAGCATATCCTATGTTCGTACTTTTCCTCGATCGGCGTACGTTTCAGAAAACAAGAAGACCTCGAGGTCGAGCAGAAGAGAAGTGAGGGAAGAGCAGTCATCACGCCAGACCTCCTTCTCCTTGACGACGTTAGAATAAATGGAATTCCATGTGCATGGATAGACGCCAAGCATTTCTTCGGAGCCGCATTGAAGTTCCCCCGGAAGAAAACCCAGAAGCAGGTCGATCGCTATGTTTCAGAATATGGCCAAGGCGCTATCGTATATCGGCATGGGTTTTGTGAAGCGCTCGATCTAAAAGGAGCAGTTCTGCTTGATTCCTCGCCGTTAGACCTTTCCGATTTAGAAGCCTTTCACGAGAATAATAGATCATAGATGCGGTTTCGCATCACTTATTCCCACCTTCATGCATTCAAGCCCAGTATTTTGAATCTCAAGCATAATGGCGTCGAAGTCAACTTCACTTTCCAACCTCTTCTTCGTTACGATTATACTCCTGCCTAGAAGACACAGCGAAGCTACCGCGTCTTGATCGCTTTTTGTGATCGAATCCTCCACCATCTTGAGTAGGTCCATCCGGCTACTATCATCCAATAGGCCACTTTCTTCTACAAAAGACCGTGCACACGATATCAAATCAATCCAGGAGTCTTCTCCCCATCTTCCTTCAAGCATGGAGAGCAACCTATCTCCTGATTGGGTGATTTTCTCCTTCCATAGAGGATCATCGATGTACTCGCTGGTATGATGCCCCTTTTGATCAGGCCAAATGAGAATGACCTCCATTTCGTTTGACCAGCCTCTTGAGATCCCTGGCCCACCTTGCAGACCTCCCCCCGAGAACGGAGATCCCGGTGAAGTCCGAATCTCAATCCCGCCTGCTGAAATTCCCAATACATCCCCTAATCCTGAAGAGGTCCTCCTTTCGCATACATGCGCATGTAACATTGACCGCCTAAGGGAAATCTCGTATTCTTCCCCCATCGCGCGTTGAATAGCCCTTGAAGTTGCGACAGCCAGTGCAGCCGACATTCCGAATCCTTGTGAAGGGGGCAGACGATTACGAATAACCAGAGTCCAGTGTTTTTGCTTGATCAGCGGCAAGTCGTCTGCAACGATTTCGACAATTTCTCGGACCAGGCCAGCATCTCCTTGGTGCCCTTCGAAACGGATATCGAGGCCCCAATCCCCAGTTGACCCTTTAACCGCAACATCGCAGCCGGTATCGAGACATATCCCAGCACCCCTGCTGCCTTGCAGGTGCGCTTCTGGAGCACTGTCTTCTACAGTGAACAATAGTGTGACATGCCCGCCACAGGAGGCATGCCCAATCGCAGGGAGCATCATTTCAATCCCCACTGGGCATCAGTCCTTGAAGGGATTAGGTAGTCCATCAGAGAACGTGTTCAATATCGTCCTTAATCGCACCGAAACGCTCAGAGAGTTTAGCAAAGGACGCATTTAGTGCATCCTTAGGGCTCATTGACGCATCAGTCTCGAAGCTCATGATGAACTCGCCCTCTACATCTTCAAGTCCTATGGCGTCAGCGAACGAGTCTTTCATTCCAGTCCCGGCTCCGACGTTGTGAAGATCCTTCTTCAGATCCAATACCTTGGATATGTCCTCAAGCCTACCGTCTTTGAAGTCCTTCTTAGACACTCTAAGTCCCATGTCGAAGAGCGCCTTGGCCTTTTTCGCGTTATTGATTACTCCTACCTGTCTTGGGAAGAAAGACACCCCTGCAACGGCCGACCATTTTGCATGATCCTTACCGTAGCCTATCTTCGCAGTAGCCCAGAATTCCATCATCTGGCCTTCGTAGAGCCTTGTTATCGGTATATCTCGATACTTCTCGGGAATGCTTCCCGAATCATCTCCTAGGAAAACAAGATCGCCAGCTGTGACAGTCCTTCCTTCCTTGGATCCAAAGGCGCGAAGCGTGTAGATCATATTGCACGTTGGGCAACCCCTGTCTTCCTCTACCAGATCTTTACAATCAGGGCACTCATCCTCAGATGTGTAAGCTTCCGTATCCGTTGGAATTGGAATCATCGCCATTCTCTGGGCAATCATCTCGTCTGGAATCGCGCTGTTCGTCTCCCATACAACGTAGTCCTCTCCTTCCTTCTCGAATGGCGCATCGCACTTGGAACACCCCGTTCCCCCTGCTGAGCGCCGAGCGACGCCTGCCGGATTGAGATGATCACACTTGGAGCACTGATCATAGGTTCCCATCTGGAACCTAACGTTGTCTACGGCCATCTTAGGAATATGCGCCATTAGATTCCGCCTTACTGCATTCAAGAGTGCGCGATCAGCGTCTTTGAAGAGGACGTTAATCAGGTCGTCTTCCTCGGAAATAATTTCTACAGATACCATACTATCACCTCATACTCGACGACCACGTCGTCCCCCCTTCTTCTTGGTCCCATCTGTTGGGATAGGGGTCACATCCTCGATTCTCGCCACTTGAACGCCCGCGCGGGTCAATGCTCGTATTGCGGCTGTTGCGCCAGGTGCGTTCGGAGATCTATTGCCTCCTGCACCCCTGTACTTCACTATGACTTGGTCGAATTCCTTCTCAAAAAGAAGCTCAGCCATTCTCTCAGCCGATCTCATAGCGGCAAATTGACTGCTCTTGTCGCTCCCTTTTTTGGTAATCATGCCTCCAGATACCTTCCCTATAGTTTCAGCACCGGTAAGGTCAGTTGCAGTCATGAGCACATTGTTGTATGTCGTGAATATGTGGAGAACCGCTTTCCTACCCATCATTCTCCCTCCTTAGGAATCGTATCCTCGATGGTAGGGGCCGATTCAGCATCCGCCTTTACCTGCTCCACGAATTCTTCTTCTGCATCGTTGCCTGTTTCCTCTTCGTCATTCGTTGATCCAGGCATCCTGCGCTCTTCCATTTCCCTTCGGAATGCATGCTGCGGGTCCACGTAGGGAGAACCTGGAGAGTATCCGAGCTCTTCTTCCTCACTTCTAAGAATCTTGTATCCGGGAACGGTCATCCTTTGATCGCCGATGGAGATGTGCCCGTGAACGATTAGAGTTCTAGCAGAGCGCATAGAAGGAGCCAGACCCTTGAAGTAGACAACAGACTGCAGTCTTCTCGAGAGCATTTGTTCCACTGTAATGGAAAGTACGTCGTCCAACGAAGACTCCTCGTGAAGCAGCCCCTTGTTGTGAAGCGAGCGAAGAAGATCCCCCTTCTCTCTCGCGAAGTGCCCTTCGCTCGAATCTACTCTACCAATCAGTTTCATGGCCTGATTACGATGTCGACGAAGAGCAGATTTCTCTCTCCATATCTCTCTCATTCCTCCGACTTTCTTCAAGCCGAATTGTTCCTTGAGCCGATGCTCTTCTTCTATTCGCGCCTCTTTCCAGGGATGGGTCGGACGGTCAGTTTTCGGACGTGCAAATTTAGGATGGCCCATTCTTCAACACCTCACTTCTTCCTCTCAACACCGAGTGTGGCGCCGCGCCTTCCGTTCGAACGGAGACGCTGGCCTCTCAGTTTGTGCCCGCTTCGATGACGGATTCCTCTGTAACTCTTAGTCGCTGCAAGACGAGCAACGTCATCGTCCTTGGTCAGCCTGACATCCATGGATACTAGATGAGCGTCTTCGTTGGTGGTTAGATCTCGCTGTCTGTTAACCATCCACCATGGGACCATTGTAGCAAACTCATCGATCGCTGTTCTAAGCTTGTCTTGCTCGCTGTCTTTTAGGTGCCCGGAGAGCTTGCTCCCGTCGACACCAGCTATTTTGCAGATTTGCTCAGCGCTTCTTTCCCCAATTCCTCTGATTGAAGTTAGGCCTTGCTTAACCTGCTTTAACCCGTCAATATCGCTGTCTGCTATTCGAATGATGTAGGAGAAATCATCTCCTAGTTGGCTTTCGTCAATTTTTGCCATATTCCGGTTCCCCCGTGTTCACTGGTCGCCCAGTGGCCCTCTCGAGCGGCTTTGCGACTTGACCGCTCTTTATGAATGGAACGGAGTACCCATTTACAGCAATTTCCTACACAAAAAAAGAGAATCTCCGCCCGGAGCATCAACCAAGAAACCCCTTTCCCCCTCAGTTTCCCCGAGAATGGAATCGAGCCTGGTAACGATTTTAGTATGCATCTTAGGATCACATGCACATCTGATTTGGACTTTCGAAAGACCACACCTCATAGCCGAAGAAGCCAGCGAATCAAGCATCATCAGATTCAATGACCCTTCGATGCGCTCTTCGACTCTGCCGTGTATCGGAGTAAACGCTCTAGAAGTACAATTAATCGGCAACTCTCCATCCAGTATCGCCATGGGCCTCCTGTCTGAATCATGAACCCACTTGACCCTGCCCTCTTGGCCCGCACCTTTCTCATAGGCTATCCGAAGGCCGCTTTGTGTCACAACAGGATCAACCAATGCTAAGATTTCTCCAACGACCGGGTCAATATCCGCCCATTCGGGATGATGACCTCCTACTTTTCCTGAAAGAGCATCAAACGAGCCGTCTCTATGCAGTCTAACACAGCGAACCTCGCCATCCTCCTGTGCCAAGCCCCCTGTGTGGACTGTTAGCCGGTCAACTCTCCCGCCACCGCGGCTTAGCCATTCCCACACCACATTCACACCAGGAAACAATTCTCTAACGATGGCCTCGACGTCCATTCGCTGTTTTAGGGCCAATCTAGGAGAGAGATCGAGTAATAGGCTCACGCCGAATTCACCGCTTTCTAGATGATCCGACCAAGCTTCTAGAAGAGGCCTCAGAGGAGGCTCCATTTCGGAAATGGAGTGATTTTGCGCATCCAACGGTCTAGCGGGATCAACGTGCAACATTGATATTTTCACATCTCCCATTTTCTCTCGTACAAGAGACATCACACCCTCAGAATCAAGCCCATCACCGCATATTGCAAGAGTACAGATATCACCTCCAAGTGGTGAAAGAGATTTCGCGCAGTGTACTGCTCTTTGTGGAGACAACTCCACGCCAACACAACTCTTCCCCAATCTCTCACCATATGCCGCTAGTTGTCCACCTGAACCAGCAGCTGGATCTAGGACGAACCCCTCTGGGATACGAGAAATAGATACTTGCGCAGCTCTGAAATCACAAACAATCTGCGGAGTCACAAGACGACGAAATGCCCCACCATCATCCTCGATTCGAGACTCACTCGCCTCAGAGTCAACTATGCGCG
>JAZANC010000144.1:0-3346 GCA_036228805.1 Thermoplasmatota archaeon | reverse complement strand
CCCGACCTGCATCGTAGAAAACTGAATTCCATCACAGGCTGATGAGACTATAGTTGAAACATTGTCTACATCATCCAACAGATTTTCACATGTTGGACATTCGATAGAAATTTCTTGATTGGCGAGTTCCGAATCTCTTCTCTCGGCCTCCTTTCTCAAAGTTAAGCCTCCTTGGGCGCCGATGGCATCAGTTCTCCTGCCACCGAGTCTATGGAGGCAAAAGTCACAACATCCTATTCTGACCAGATATGCTATCCCTAGCGGAGCAGGGCACGGTGGGGCGTCCCATTCAATCATCGATTCTCCATCAATAGGATTTTCATCATACCAGTCTATCTCTTCAGAATCAGTCTCGACTGGCGCTACATCCTCCCAGAGGCCGTCTTCTGCAGTGCCGTATCCAGCGCTTGAGTAGGATACCCACTCTACTTGGTCAACATCCTCATCAGTATCTGCGGCCATATGAATCACCTGCCTTAGTCGGAAAGACCGTTAGCACGCTGAATGCCCGTCAAGCCTCATCGCTATGACTGTTGCCACCGGTAGAGTGGTTCTTTTTCAGCAATCTCTCGAAGGATATCGAAGCTGTATATTCCGCTTGAACATCCCGATGGCCAAATAAATTTGAGACCATAATGGCCGACAATCTCGATGGATGGTTTCTCAATTCTTAGCCTGCTTAGTTCCTCTTTGAACTCAATCATCCTCTGTTCGTTCTCTCTTCTTGGTTTACAATTGGCACATGGGCAATCTAGACGGAGATCTAGATATTCAACGTGATATTCGATGCCATCTGAGAATGTCATCTTACATGACTCGTCTCCCCGTTCTATATCTGTGAGTTGCATAACGATAATTCTCCATTTTTACTTATCATGGGGGACTTCAGGATGCTCTAAAACTGTTACCGGATTAAACAGCCCTTCATAATGAGAATGGTAGTATTGTGGTTGTATGGTTCTCATGGGGCGAAGGTCAGGAAGGCGTTCGGACTTGATTGAAGCCTATGCGATATGCAAAGACATCACAAAGGCTGCGTCGACGTCTTTCTTGCGGTCATTCAGACATCTTCCCCTCGAGAAAAGGAATGCAGTGTATGCTCTCTACGCGTTCTGTCGCCGTGTAGATGACATCGCTGATGGGGATTGGCTGCCTGATCTTTCTGATATTGGCTCTGAAGAGATGAGCGATTTAGAGGCGAGGACTGCCGATAGATCGGTCATTCTTTCCATCGATAAGCAGTCAGAAGGATCTAACCCTGAGCCTGATCATTCCTTGAAATTGAGAGCATTGATTCACTACAGAGACATGCTCACTCGCGCTAATGAGGGACACTCAGTATCCGACCCGATATTCATTGCCCTCAAAGATACATTCAATCGATTTCCAATACGTGTTGGTGATTTGCACCAACTCATTGATGGCATGGAAGACGATCTCTATCCTACAAACTATCGTTCTTTTGAAGATCTTCGAGGATATTGCTACAAAGTCGCATCTACAGTGGGTTTGGCGCTCATAGAGATATATGGCTATGAAAATCCAGATGCTAGAGAACACGCTGAAGAAATGGGCATTTTTCTTCAAATGGTAAATATTCTTCGAGATATCCAAGAAGACCTGGGTCGCGGCAGGGTATACCTGCCAATAGATGATCTCGAACTGTTCGGGATTTCAAATGAAGATCTGTACGATTCCGATCTCCCCACCAGTCGAAGGTGGAAGGAGTTCATGAGGCACTATATGAGCAGGGTCAGGACTCACCAAAAGAACGCGCTTAGGCTCCTCCCTCTCATTGAATCGGATTCCAGATCTAGCCCGTCGATCATGGCTTCGGTTTATGGGGAGGTTCTCGATGAAGCAGAGCGAAGAAATGGGGATGTTCTATCTCGACGACTCAGTCTTGGATTCATGAAGAAAATGAGTTTTGCCTTCTCGACGCTTATGGTTTGGTCTTTCAAGGGGGATGAATGATGGCAATGTCAGAGTCTCAAAGACCCGATCCAGACGTGCTTATTGTAGGGGCGGGACCGGGGGGTTTAGCCAGCGCTATGTTACTAGCGCACTCTGGACTAGATGTTTTAGTTGTGGAGAAGTGCGCAGAGGTAGGCGGTCGCACCAAAATCATAGAGCAAGATGGTTTCAAATTCGACCGCGGCCCCACGTTCTTCCATTATCCCGAAATAATCGAAGAGATATTCCAGGCAATTGGCCTAGATGCTCACAAGGAGCTCGGACTTATCCCTCTTGACCCATCATACAAATTGGTTTTCGGACAAGGGGGCTCAATCGAAGCTACGAGTGATCTGGATGAAATGACTGAGAGTGTCAGAAGTCTATCTGGCGATGAGAATGCGGAAGGTTTCAGGAAGTATGTCGCGGAAAACCGACGTAAACTTGCGAGAAGTAAGTCAAGTCTGCAGTCACCATGGAATGGTGTTTCGGACTTATTTAGCAGGAAAGCGTTGGAAGCGGTATCCGTGATGAGGCCGTGGGCAACTGTTGCTAGTGATTTGGAACGGCTTTTCCCGGATGAGCGGATTCGACTAGCCATGTCTTTCCAAACAAAATACCTGGGAATGAGTCCTTTTCAAGCACCTTCTCTCTTTACGATTCTTGCTTTCCTCGAGTATGAGCATGGTATTTTCCATGCAAAAGGTGGTTTGGGCAGTATAACTGAGCGCATGGCGGATATTGCCGTTGGACTCGGGGCTGAGATTCAGCTATCTACTCCAGTGGAGGAATTGCTTCTTGATGGCAAGCGTATCGTGGGGGTGAGGACGGAGAATGGCGAGATACGATGTGATAAGGTGATCATGAATGCTGATTTCGCTAATGGTATGACATCCTTGGTTCCAAATGATAAGCGGCGCAGATGGAGCGATAAGAAACTGGCAAAGAAATCTTACTCCTGTTCCACATTCATGCTGTATCTTGGCACGGATAAAACTTGGGATCAGCCTCATCACCAGATCTATGCATCTTCAAAATACGAGTCGAATCTTGAAGATATTACAAAACATCGAGTCACTTGGGAAGATCCGTCGATATATGTCCAGAATGCTTGCATTACAGACCCTAGTCTAGCCCCTGATGGGTGCTCTACACTCTATGTTTTGGTCCCGGTTTCAAATGTAGATGATTCGATTGACTGGAATAGCATAAAGCACGATTACAGGGATGTTATCATCAAGCAGATGGAGAAACTAGGGTTTGAAGATGTTGAGGAACATATCGTAAGCGAGTCGATTGTGACTCCCGATGATTGGGGCTCATCAGATATCTACAGGGGTGCTGTGTTCAATCTAGCGCACAGTCTTGATCAGATGCTGTTCCTAAGACCCGG
>JAZANC010000143.1:0-2708 GCA_036228805.1 Thermoplasmatota archaeon | reverse complement strand
CCCATCCAGACTCTAACCATTCTATGTGGCGCTTCGCCATGCTGTATTGGGATGAGTCTTGATGAATTGGCATATTGACCACGATTGTTTCCAATCCAGTTTTAGCACACAGTGTGGAGGTAACAGCAGAGTCGATGCCCCCTGAAACGCCCACAACTAGGGCGGATATGCCATTCTCATCTGCATATTTTCTGATCCACTCCGAGATGTCCTCGCAGAGTCGCCCCCAATCTTCCACGTACTTCCGTATGAGCTGGCTGCTAATGGACTATTGTACTCATCCTAGACATATGCGGAATCATTTCTCCCGGGGGACATTGAAATCAATTGCCCGGGTCGACAGGCTCGATGGAGTCTGAGCAGGGAGGCCGCCTTGATCCCGTGGCGCTGGAAAATGATCTCATCCGACTATGGAATGATGAAGGGACATTCCAGTCGTCTATAGATCGGAGAAAGGCCTCTGGAAAGCCATTCATATTTCTCGAAGGCCCGCCTACAGCAAATGGTAAACCTGGGATCCACCATGTTCTCTCCCGACTCTACAAAGACATGGTCTGCAGGTGGAAGACAATGGAGGGGCGCGTTGTTGAGAGAAAAGCAGGATGGGATACACATGGACTGCCTGTCGAGATTGAAGTTCAGAAACGATTGGACTTGATGTCCAATGAGGCAATTGAGGCATACGGGATGGAGGCATTCAATGAAGCATGCAAAGAGAGTGTCTGGACATATGAGCAGGCATGGCGTGAAATGACTGAGCGAATGGGTTTCTGGGTCGATATGGACAATCCATACGTTACCCTCCACGACGATTACATCGAATCAGCATGGTGGTCGCTGAAGCAAATGCACGACAAAGGCCTGTTGTTCAGAGGTCACAAAGTATTGCCATACTGCCCCCAAACGGGTACTTCATACTCCAGTCACGAGGTGGCTCTGGGGTACAAGGAAGTTTCAGAACCAGCGGTCTTCGTCAAATTTCAGCTTGTTGATGATGAGGCGTCTATACTGGCATGGACGACCACACCTTGGACACTACCCGGAAATGTCGGCCTAGCCGTCGGCCCAGAAGTAGATTACGTCCGCGTTAGAATCACAGAACCCCCTTCTGGCGCATGGGACGGAAGAGGAGGCGCAGAGGTGGGCGAAGAGATGATCTTGGCAAAGGATCTGATGGGACATGTCCTTAGACATAAGGTGGAAGTCATATCTGAGATCAAAGGCTCCGATCTCGAAGGTAGGAAATATATCTCGCCCTGTCCCGGGGCCATCGATGGGGACGACTATCCCGCTGCTTGGACCGTGGTCTCTGCAGACTTCGTGACGACTACGGATGGAACTGGAATAGTACACACCGCGGTTATGTACGGGGAGGACGACTACAATCTCGGAATAAAGGCCGGATTCCCAGCACAGCATACCGTGGACATGGATGGCCGATTCTTCGATGGAACACATCCTGAGCTCGATGGAAGATACGTCAAAGAATGCGATGATTCCATTATCGGCCTTCTACAATCTTCTGGAAGACTCTACAGGGAGCATCAGTACGTACACGATTATCCTCATTGTTGGAGGACCGATCACCCACTCTTGTACTATGCAATGGATAGTTGGTTCGTTCGTATGACTGCTGTTAGAGATTCAATAATGCAGCACAACGATTCCGTCGAATGGGCCCCACCCTCGACAGGAACAGGAAGAATGGGCGAGTGGCTCTCCAACTTGAAAGACTGGGCAATAAGTAGGGAGAGGTATTGGGGGACCCCAATACCTGTTTGGATATGCAGCGATTGCGGCCACGAGCATTGCGTCGGTAGCCGTGATGAGATGGAGGCTATGCTGTCTGAAGGATCCAACATGCCCAAAGAGCTGCATAGGCCGTATGTTGACGATGTCAAACTCATCTGTCCATCCGATGGGTGCTCGGGAGAGATGACCCGTGAGCCATATGTCATGGATTGCTGGTTTGACTCTGGCTGTGCGTCATTCGCCCAATGGCATTACCCATTTGAGAACCAGGAGGTCTTTGAATCGTCATTTCCAGTGGATTACATCTGTGAGGCAGTAGATCAGACCCGTGGATGGTTCTACTCGCTACTGGCAGTCGGAACAACAGTCTTCGATAAACCAACTTATCGAAGCTGCCTTTCTCTCGGACACATACTTGACAAGCATGGAAAGAAGATGAGCAAATCAAGAGGGAATGTAGTTGACCCATGGGACCATTTCAACTTGGAGGGCGCAGATGCAATTAGATGGTACATGACTACCCAAAGCTCCCCCTGGCAGCCTACAAACTTCGATCCCAACGGAGTAAGGGAGTCTTATGCGCGGATGTTTTTGACACTATGGAATGTCTACAGATTCCACGCGGATTATGCTGCATTGGACTCATTCGATCAAGGCAGCGAATCCGATGCTCCAAAGGTAGATGATAGACCCTCACTCGACCGATGGATTCTTTCTCAAGTTAGCAACATGGCTGACAAGGTGGACGCTTTCTTCAGAGCGTGGGATTTCCATAAGGCAGGGAGAGAAATCGAACGCTTCATAGTTGACGATCTATCGAATTGGTACGTAAGAAGATCACGAAGACGTCTTTGGGACGAGGCGGAGAGTGCTGATAAGGCAGCATGTCACCATACTTTGCGAGAAGTCCTCCTAGTTACTTGTAGGATAATGGCTCCGATAGCGCCATTCATGCC
>JAZANC010000142.1:0-2606 GCA_036228805.1 Thermoplasmatota archaeon | reverse complement strand
TGTGACTCTATGCGAAAATCGCTCCAAATGACGGATCCCGGTTCACACACGCTTGAAAGATCGTGCCTTTCTAAGTCAACAAGCATCATGTGCTCTGCGAGATCTTTCTTCGATTTGATTAGTAGATTGATCCTTGCAGAGTCCTCTGCCGAATCTTTCCCTCTTGGCGTTGTTCCTTTGATTGGAGATGTGCTGATTATTCCGTCTCTTATTCTGAGAAGCTGTTCGGGGCTCGCTGACACAACTGACCATTTTAGACTCGGTGACCTCATCCATGAGCTGTATGGAGCAGGATTAGTTCTGTTAAGTTTGGAAAACACGGACCATGGATCATTTTCTAAAGGCGCCTCCCATCTTCTACCGTAATTCACCTGGTATACATGTCCGTGCTTTATTGCTTGAATGATTTCTCGTGTCTTGAATTCATGCTCCGATCTAGATTCGGTGGAAACTGGTGATGATTGCTCGATTGATTCGACGGGCCCGTAGTCGAGATTCGCCCATCTTTCGATATCGGCTGATGAGATGTTCTCAAGACCTGCGAGAGAGATGGAACGAGTATCTCTGTGATGTATTATCCAGCCATTTGTCTTCCACATTACACCGAGTATTTCGCCAGGTGGTGGAGGGTTGGAAAGTTTGGGGCCTGTGGTCCATTGACCGAGGTCGTAGCCGAGTATTCCCGCAAAACCTCCGGGAGAAAGGCCCGTTCGTGGCTCGCTTGGTGCCCGAGTTTCCATTTTTCTCATTGAAGATAGGGCGAGTTCAAGGCTGTGATGGGACTCGATGCTCCTTGTTGACCACTGATTGGAAAAACGCTGCTGTACCTCCATTATCAGTGGATTCTTTTTGGATAGATCGATATTGCCATTAAGAGGATCTTGGTGAGTCGTACGTGATTCGCCCGCAGACTGTTTGAATACGACTCTCAGATCTCCGAGTACGGGTATCATGCTTGTTTTTGACCGATCGTTAATTGGTCCTCCTGAAATCAGCATTAGTTCGTCTTGTTCCGGGTTTCTTACTCGCAATTGGTGGAGGATATTGAACAAGGTCTGATCACCATAATCTCCTTCTAAGATACGGTTATCAGAGGGCTTTTCAGTCATAATTCTCCCTTCTATCCTGATATTGCTTTTGGAGTAGAATGGTTGCCAAATCTACATCAGATTTTCCGCCGATTTCATTACCATCAATAGAGCCTATTCTTCTGATTCCCATGCCACTTCCCACTGCTGCTGCACTCAAACAAGAGCGGGCATCAGAAAGAGTGATTTGCGTTTGTAGGGGGTTTATCCGGTTATTATCATCTTGATTCAGGATCTGGTAAAGGGTGACTGATTTGACGGCTCCGAGCTCTAATGCTGGTAATGCTATATCTCCATTCTTAAGAATGAAAATCGGTGTGAACGTGTCCCCATCTACCACGAGTCCTTCGTTGATGAGTAACGCAGCATCTGCTCCATCGTGATTGGCCCTTCTTCTGGCTTCAAGATAGCCTTCCCAGTCTCCTTGCTTAATTCTAGGAGATTTTGGGCCTGGGGGCAGGGGTTGTGTGGAAAGGCTGATTTCTTTCGGCATTTTTGTCAAGGGCCTCGGATATGCTGTGATTCGTCCACTTCTGTCGATATCCACTCTGACGAGATATGGGGGCTCTTGTTGATTTGGTGAATGGTATATTGTGTCGAGTATGTCATTCTTATCGATCTCCAGATTGCTTCCAAAAAGGGAAGAATGAGCCTCTACCAATCTCCTCAGATGCCCTTCGACGTGTATGGGCCCATCTAATCCGACCCTGATGGTGGTGAATACGGATTCTGGGTCGTCCACGCTGTGCTTTAGTAGGATGTTGATTTCAAAGTGGCCCTTGTCAGAACAAATCGTCGATATCGCGCGCTAGGTCTTCAAGCTCATCGATATCATTGGTCTCAGTTGGGCTTCGTTGTGGCTCCAGTGATTCGGATAAGGGGGTGGCCTGCAAGGTCGAAGATTCTTCTAAAGATTGTATTTCCAGTTCTATTTCTTCGTCGAAGAGGCTGTCGATTTCGACCTCCCGAGTGGATATTTCCCAAATTTCAGAACTTGAAGACCTTCGAGATCTCAGAGCGAAAGCGGCCCCTATCGCGGCCATACCGATCGCCGTGGTTGCGAGCAGGATGTTCAACTCACCATCGATCAGTCGATCGACGAACGTACTGCCTCCGGCTTCATCTTCATCTTGAATGCCCGTTCTATCAACCCATGGCGTGACCATCACGGGGCTGGCTCGATAGGTGAATTTCTCTCCGTCGAAAGCTACCACCTCGACATAATGAGTTAGACTGCGATTTAGTGATTCGGAGTCGATATTATCGAAACTGAGTTCGGTGGATACACGATCGAGCGCTACGACTGCAGCGTCACGAACGTCGGAAAATGAAGAAGTCGACACGTATACGTGATATCCCACGATATCGTCATCGGTACTTTCCGACCAACTGAGCATTATTCTCGACCCGGATGGGTTCCAAGCGGCAGTGAGACCTGCGACGTCTGGACAGGCAGGACATGGGTCTAGACCGAGTTCGTCTCGCAGAACTATGTCGCTTGACTCCAATCCCGTTTCC
>JAZANC010000141.1:0-4777 GCA_036228805.1 Thermoplasmatota archaeon | reverse complement strand
CTCCGAGAGCAGTGGCTATCTGTTTTGCACGTTTCTCTTCCAAATGAGGGGCTATCTTGGATGCGACCTCGATATCTACCCCTTCCAATGTGTATCTGGTAGCAGAAGGAATCGTTGAGAAGATGCTGGGAGTTCTCGTTATGACCAATATAGTCGTTTGATGGGCATTCTGAATCATAGATTTGATTGATTCTGCATGTCGATGGTGTATCTCCTGTGCCTCGTCAAGAACATAGAGGGAATCTTCTTCAAGTCTCGATGCAGAGAGTTCATAGGGCTCATTAAAGGCAAATTTTGTCCATGATTTCATGATCAAATCGAGGTCTGTTGCCGCGTTAGCCGTGCACCAACCTAGTCTCCTTCCTTCTTTCTCGAGACCATATACAACAGCTCGTGCGAGAGTTGTCTTGCCGATACCCGGCAGACCGGTAAGTGTTACAATTCCAGGCTCTGAGAGTATGTTTTGAAGAGCCTCGATATCACTCGATCTTCCGAATATGGAAATGGCGTTTTGATCGTTACCATGTAGGACACCCAAGTCGTTTGCCAATTCTAGTCCTTTTTTGGTCAGTAGAAGTACCGTTCTTCGTCTCGTGGCTCCAATCACATTACTCTTGATTGATTGGATCAGACCCTTTGACTCGAGTGCGGCCGCTGGAACGTGGAGGGCTGAGCGGACCACTCCAAGTTCCATTGCTAAAGCAGGCAGTGAGAGCGATGGAGGGAAGTCTCGACGTAGATTTCTATCCACCTCTATACTTGCAAGAGTGGTCAACAACCTCTCCTCGGGACCCGTCAGCACGTAGCGGGGGTCAAGCCATCACTTCATGGCCCTTGGCCTAGGAGAGGATATCGAAGATGCCACTCAAACCTCGCGATCTCGACCTCCCGGAAGCTCCTGGTGTCTATCTTTTCAGGACCGATTCAGGCGTGGTTCTCTATGTTGGAAAGGCAACGAATATCAAGAATAGAGTTCGATCATATTTCTCTCCAAACCCAGATAGAGCGATGGTTCCAAAATTAGTCTCAAGTTCTGATGATGTTGATTTCATCGTTACGAGGAGCCCCGGTGAAGCTCTTGTACTTGAGAAGCAATTGATCAGGAAGCATAAGCCAAGGTACAATTCAATGTTCAAGGATGACAAGTCATACCCATTTATTGCCATTACAAAACACGAATATCCTCGTATTATCTACACGAGAAGACCGCCTAAAGGGTCGAAAATATGGGGGCCCTTTCCAGATGCTGGTGCAGCTAAAAGAGTCATAAAACTGCTTAGAAGGCAATTCGGCATACGGGATGAGCGAGACAATGTGCCGTTCGGTTATGATGATCAAGGGGGTCTCGAAGACTACATCGGCAGGATAAGGGTGGTGGAAAGTGTCCTCGATGGTAATGCAGCCTCCATAATCAAAGACCTTCAAAGAAATATGGATATCGCTTCAGAAGCTATGCAGTATGAAAGGGCTGCAAGTTTCAGAGATACGATAGCAATCATCCAAAAAACGATCTCGGACCAAATCATACGCAGCCGATTCTATACAGAGGTACACGCTATAGGATTCGCATCAAGGGGGGATTTCGGCAACGCAGTCGTCATACAAGCCGATGAAGGAGTTATCCAAGGACAAGTTACCTACCCAATGATACACAGAGGAGACGTTGGAGAATCAGTATCATTGCTTGTCGCAGAACATTATTCGAGTCAGAGACCACCAAAGATCCTCCTCACACCGAGTAATCTCGGCGAAGATCTCAGGCAGTGGTTATGTGAAAGACGTGGTGCTGCCGTTGAAGTTCGTATTCCGCAAAGAGGAAAACTTGCAAAACTCAGGCGTTTAGCTGACCGGAATGCTGAGCTGCACGTTGAACGTGCGAAGAACAGATCTTCAGGAAGGATAGAACATCAAGCCGCCGAAGATGCAGCAAAATTGCTTGGAATGGGCAGTCTGAATCATGTCGTATGCTTTGATATGGCGCAGCTTCTCGGGGAGTCTCGAGTAGGCGCATCCGTAGTATTCAGGAATGGACGCCCTGAAAAATCAGAATATCGAACCTACCGTGTAAAAGACGATGCGGCGGACGATCTTCGAATGATGGCGGGTGTCGTGGAACGTTGGTTGAAACATCAAAATGAGTGGCCAGATTTGGTTATCTTAGACGGCGGTAAGACGCATCTATCTGCGGTGTTGAGTATGCTTGATTCTCATGGTCTAGCAGGTGTTTTCCCTGTTATCGCTCTGGCGAAGAGGGAAGAAACGGTATTCACAGAAGACGGTCGGGAGTTCGTTCTAGATAGGCAAGGGCGGATGATCGTTCATGCGAGAGATGAGGCACATCGATTCGTTAACTCATATCATCGAAAAAAGAGGTCGAAAGGTAGTCTCAGAAATCCGCTGGAGAACGTTGAGGGGCTGGGGGCGAAGAAAATTCAGACTCTTCTGAGGCATTTCGGTGGAATTCAAGGCATAGAACATGCAAGTTTAGAGGAGTTGAAAGCCATCCAAGGAATAGGAAAAGAGCTCGCTAAAAGAATTCAGAGGTCATTCAACAAATACTAGCCTACTAAGCGACCGAGTCTATCCATTCCATGGTTGCTCTCTCAAGCGCATCCGCTTTCTTTCTTCGCTTCATTATACGTTTCACACGCCTCCTCCATATGAGTAAGCCCAAGATTACTGAAATCCCAATAATATATGGTAGAGCCTCTCTTAGAACCAGTGACCAGGATATCATGATTGAGAGTTCTACAGTGTCTTTCTTCGTCTCGCATGGAGGCTCTTCTTCCGCATCTTCGCAATCGAAGACGGGAGTGAGGTAGACAAGTGTAGTATGTTCTCCCGATCTTTCTATGAATGCTCTTTGCATGCTGCTCTCGAACCTCAGAACTTCCATCGATGAGGGGAGTGTAATGCGTTCGATTACTACTGGCCTTATTGTCCCATATTCAGTTTCCTCGTCCAAGGGGACGACGTTGACTGCTCCCGAGAAAGGTCCGATGCCGTCCATGCTTATATCTGGCGACATAGAATTTCTGATTGTGGATATAAAAGTCTCAAAAGCGGTCTGTTTGGCCACCCTAATTCCGAGTTCGTCATCGTTTAGCGAGATTCTGACTTGGGCGTCGGACATAGAGCCTCCAATTCGAAGTGGTTCTTTATCGGACATTTCCGGAGACTCCAAAGATTCGAATCTATCCACAGAGAGGGAAAGGGGAGCGCCTGAGAGATCGATTACTGGGGTGACGGAGCTAAGAGTTCCCAATTCGATTTCAGAAGCCTCTTCTTCGCCCAATGCAATCATCTTCAAACGGATTCTGGTCGTCATCTCATCTGCTAGTTCCTGTAGCCCCTCATTGGATATGTCAAGATCTATTGGTTGATTTTGATTGGAAAACGGAGGCTCAATTCGCTTGAATTCAGTTCCATTCAATATACCACCCTCTACTCTGTCTCCCACGCTGACGATGTGTCTCATCAAGTCAGAAGGCATTGGAGAAATGTCTACACCCTCTATCCCAAAGTCCACGTCGATCCTGTAGATATCCAAGGTAAAGTAAAGGTCAAACTCAACTACTGCTGAGGAAGACAATTCTCGAATGGATATGCTTTCGATGCTAAAGTCAACGGTTGCTGCGACACACGTGGACTGTGATGATTTGCAGATCACGTCTTGGCTATCATCAGTACAGGGCGTTGAATTCATGCATATCGCATGTCTCCAATCGAATTGCCTGGTTCCTTCGACACTAATTTGTTCGATGCCGTCTTCATTGGAGACATCGAGAATGAGGTTCGATGGATTTCCACTGGTCGATCTGACCCAGCTTGGAAGATCTATGCGTATTTGCAAATCTGAATCAGGGAGTATGTCTGGAAGGCTTCCTGCTATCCAACCGACATCATGAGAGAGATCAACTGATAGTACAGACATCATCCTTGCTAGGTCTTCGTCTGTGAATGCAGAAATGTCAATCTGTGCAATGTCCATGCCACTATTCTCCAAAAGACGTGCGAAAGTCTTCGAGAGTTCTATTGGAGCGGGATTGCTGTACGCGGATATTAGGATTGGATATGTCGTGCCCATCGAATTGGGCCCAGCCAAGCAATAGCGAGAAGGGGACGTCTCTGAACAGGTTGAACCCGGTGTATGGATGAAATCGAGTCCACCGGTTTCATTGGTCTGGGAAAAGAATGGTGTCTCCAGTTGTATATCGTTTCCAAGGACCTCGCTGAGAGACATAGATATATCATCCATCGGTATGCCATTTAGAACCTGATTCAACCCTACGTCTGTTTCCTCATCCAGAAGTCGAAGTCCATCGGCAGTAACCCATGGTACGTCGACTCCATCCTGCTCAATGTCGACTGACCATGCTTCCAGAGTTGAAGCATCCAAGTGGTGTAAGGCGATTTCTAAGCCGAATCTAGCCCTAGATGTGTCGACCGCGTCAACAACTAACTTGATCGATAGTCCTGATTCATCTGTCTGGCTTAGATCGACGGTGGGCGTTTCGTCGGGAAGGTGCCGAATTGTTGCATCCAATGTCAAAGGAGATGCTGGTTGAAGGGGGCTTTCTGCAACTCTATCCTCGTCGATGACTGCAAATCTCTGTGTTCGAACATCGCTTATATCTCGGTTTACAATGAATGTGCCTTGCCTTGCCGAGGTTGCTTCGGCATATTGAGGCGGGATGAGAGACATCTCTAGAGACTGGCCCGGCTCGACTAGAAGATCGAACTCAAGATCTACCGAGGCACCCATTATCAAGAGTCC
>JAZANC010000140.1:0-2887 GCA_036228805.1 Thermoplasmatota archaeon | reverse complement strand
ATTGCAGCCTCTATTGCGTTTCTAAGTTCGTTCTCCATATCTAATCACACCCCTGCGGTCTACGAGGAAAAGCCTCTCCCGCAACTCGTGTCCCTCATGCAAAATGTTCGTTAAATCTCCCTTCCTTTGTCGCTTGAATAGCTTCTTTGGCATCCATGCCTTCGACCTTGACCCTCATTGCCACGCAAGTTCCCATGATTTCCCTGCACATGGCTGACAAGTCCGATCCAGTCAATTTCCCCTCTTGCTTGGATACAACAGCTTTGATCTGCTCTATTGTAATGTTCTCTGTAGCGCTTTCCCCACTTCCATTGCACTTCTTTTGACCGAGTTGTTGGAGGATTAGATGAGGAGTCTCATTGCGTGCTGACATACATTATCCCCCTTTCGCGGTTTCGCCGGACCTGCTTTCCCTTTATGAGCGTGATGCAGAGCGTATCGTATACCTCACTCCACCCTCTGCGTGACACGTACCTGATCTGCACGTACTGTGAGTGCCACTGGAACTAATGCGTCATACAACTCAACAGTGACCTCTTCCTTCGATTCGGTGACCCTAGCAACACGAGCCGATTGTCCTCTGAATGCACCTCCGGTAATTTCTACAATACAACCCTCCTCGATACCAGCAGTAGCCGCTTTCGGCTCCAAATATGGCAAGACGGTTTCAAGGGGGGACTCTCCGTCCAGAACCTTCCTGCAGTTCTTCATCGGAGTCGTGCTCATCCCAGTTCTACCAATTACCTTCTCAACATGGTGCTTAGCCGAGGCCTCAACAAATACGTAGCCTTTCATATGGTGCGGCTGTAGGACGCTGAAAATCTCTTCCTGCACGTCTGCTAGCGATCCTGTACCAGATAGCCTAGCACGAATTTCTTTTGCAACATTCTGCTCCTGTCCTATAGACGTCTTCAGAATGTAGAGGTACGATGCAACATCCCCATACAATTCTCCAAGTTGAGGGACTGAGTATTCCCTTTCTCCGATTCTGCCCGGGTCAATCCATTCGCTATTTTTGTAAATCGTCTTAGGTGAAATGTCGCTCTTCTCACACAGAAAGAGAACAGGAGTAACCTCAACTAAACGAGCCGCAGCATCACTCGTCTTCCCAAATGCAAGGCCTCGTGCGGCCCCGGATCTCACATATGTAAGTGAGGATGCCTCTAGGCCCGTGCATTCCTCGATACGATTGGCTATCGAATCGAGATCCGAGGGATCGCCAGCACCGTATATCCCATCCCAGGCACCGGGCAAGTCTCCTATCTCATCTGAACGCTGCATCAGAAGTACTTGGTCTTCTGATCTTACGAAAGCAATGAAAGCTTCTGACATGCTATTATCTCCATTTAACTAAGAACCAGTGAGCCAATTGAAAAAGACGGGTAGAACATTGTCCATTAGTGCGAGCACTAAGAAACCAATCATGCCCAGTACAAACATCCCTATCCCGCAGACAATCACCGTTTGACGGAATTCCATCTTCGATGGCTTCTTAGCCATCTTCAGAATCCTGGCCGTAGACCCTGTTTGTAGCCTACGCACGCGTCCTTCGATCTCATCCTGCCATGACTGAACCCGAGTCTCTATCGGTCCCTTTTGGCTGGTTTCGATGGCCATTGCTAACACCTTTGGTGCCCGGCCCACCGATGGAGCCCATTTAAGCACGCCGACTTTCGATATACAAATCGACTACCCGATGAACTGTATGGCACGGGCTCTAGCATCTGCTATACTCGACCTCATCTTGGCACCATGAATTTGCTCACTCTGAACGCCTGTTAGAACCACAAGGACGCGTACGTACCCATCATGCCCGTCCACTTCACTCGTGGCCCCCCATATGATTCTCGCATGAGGATCGATTCTTTCTCGAATAATCTTAGCACACTGTTCGGCTTCTCCGAGTGTCAAATCACTTCCGCCGACTACATTGATCAACGCCCCACGTGCATCTGAGACATCGATTTCAAGCAGAGGAGATGATAGTGCTTCTTCGGTCGCTTTGAGTATCCTTCCTTCCCCGGCTCCTTCCCCGTGGCCTATCATGGCTACTCCACCGCCATTCTCCATGACAGATCGCAAATCTTCGAAGTCTAGGTTTACTATCCCCTCCTTTGCAATCATGTCTGAAACCCCTCTGATACTCTGTAAGAGCAACTCATCGGCAACTCTGAATGCTGCATCAAGAGGAAGGTCGCGGACGCCCTCAACAGAAAGAAGCCGTTCGTTTGGGAGTACTATGACTGTATCGCAGACCTCGGTCAAACGCTCAAGACCCCAGTCTGCGTTCTGCTTTCTCAGTGAACCCTCAGAAGAGAATGGATAGGTTACAATTGCAATTGTCAAAGCTCCAGCATCTTTGCACAGCCGTGCGAGAACATGTGCCGATCCAGTTCCGGTCCCTCCTCCTAGGCCAGCCGTTATGAAAGCAAGATCGCAATCTGTAACCTCTTTTGTTAGCATGGATTCAGATTCAAACGCTGCTTGCTCACCCTTCTCCGGGTTGCCTCCGGCACCTCTTCCTCGGGCAGTCCTCCCAATCAGCATCTTCTCATCCACATTCACTCTAAGGAGGTGCTGAGCATCCGTGTTAACAGCAAGACCCCTGACCCTCTCTCGATCAAACAGTCCCTCGGAGGTCAGCCTCTCGATCGTATTGGAACCACAGCCTCCACAACCGAATACTCGGATATTCGGTTGAAGGGTTTCTAGCAGTCTTTCGAGCGCCTCATCGTCTGTGGGATCCCCTTTAGGTTCAATTGGAACACTAGGCTCCTGCTCGGTTATCCTGTCTATGAGGTGCTTCACGAACCTCATTGCGATTTTTGAGAATCATAACCGTTCCCCTTCACTCTTCCAGGTAGGAACGCGTTTCTCTATACTTGAC
>JAZANC010000139.1:0-7463 GCA_036228805.1 Thermoplasmatota archaeon | reverse complement strand
ATGGGAAACAGAACAGTTGCTGAAGCAGATGGCTTCGAGGTGATTCTTACACTAACCGCTGACGATTCCTGTCAAATTCGCCATACTGCGCTTGAAGCCGCTCGGCAAATCTCAAATGCCACAATTCGTAATGCAGCCAATGAAATCGGCTATGCTCTGCGTGTTCACAAGTACCCTCATCACGTGATTCGCGAAAACAAACAGGCCACAGGTGCTGGTGCGGATCGTGTTTCACAGGGAATGAGGCTGTCATTCGGCAAGAACGTGGGGACGGCAGCCAGAGTGAAGCGTGGAGAAGTTGTCATTTCCATACACACCAGACCTGACTACTACTTGGAGGCCCGCGACGCATTGCGAAAGGCCAGTATGAAGCTACCAACTCCTTGCACAATAAAAGTCGTGAAGGGTGCCGAGACATTGAAGGGTCTAGTCTGAGACCGTACCATATGGGCGACCTTGGTCCGATGAGAGTTTTAGAAGAGTCTCTGAAAGGTGCTCCGATCATATGGAAAGGGGACTATCCCTATTTTATCCATCCAATTTCAGACGGGATCCCCAGAATGGATCCTGAAGTCCTGAAAGCTGTTTCAACCCTGATTGTAGAATCGACCAACTGGGAAGGCGTTGATCTTATTGCAAGCGTGGAAGCAATGGGCCTTCCACTTCTGGCAGCTGTTGGAGATGCCACGGGGATTCCGACTGTCGTGATTAGGAAGAGGTCCTATGGAATGGAGGGCGAGGTCGCCGTAGATGTTTCAACTGGATACTCCAGCTCAACGATATACATCAACGATATAATGCCCGGCGAGAGAATCGTAATCGTCGACGATGTGATATCGACAGGAGGGACCCTCGAGCCACTTCTCGAGAAACTAGAGGAAATGGGGGTAATTCTCCACGATGTCATAATTGCCATCGAGAAGGGTGAAGGTCGAGCAAGACTGAATCAGGAACGCCCAGAATGGCCAATACGATCGTTGGCCCGTATCGAAATTGTAGATGGCGAGGTCCAGATGGCTGGATGATTGGAATCTTCAAGATTGGTTATTCATCTCAAAAAGGTACCATTCCTATAATCCGAGAGTGCCTGGTGGATTTCCTCCCGGGTATTCATGACAAATGGGCCATAACGTTCTATTGGCTCATTCAATTCCGGGCCTGCGAGGATCAAGAATTCAGATTCTGACCCGGATTTAATCAGAATTTCGTCACCATCCGAAAGAAGGGCTAGTTCGCCATCTTGAATTTGCTGTTTCGATAGTATCCCAAGCGGTATTGGATTGGCTTTGACTTGCATCCTATTTTCCAATGCTATCTCTCCACCGAATACGTAAATCATCCCATTCAGGCCTGATGCCAACTGCTGGGTCAAACGTGCTCCTGCATTCATTTTAACGTGAATGAGCGTGATTGGTATCTTTGTGTCAATTGATGAAGTTATGCCCATGCACTCACCAGCGATAACTCTAGCCCAAACCCCATCTTGCTCTACAATTGGAGACTCGGATGATGGGACTTCCTGGTATCTCGGCTCCATCATTTTGTGAGATGAAGGTAGATTGACCCATATCTGGAAGCCGTGTGTTCTCCCTCCTGTTCTGAGGAACTCTTCTTGAGGCTCCTCGCAATGGATAATTCCGCGTCCAGCAGTCATCCATTGAACATCACCTGGATTTAGCTCTCCACTATTACCTGCGCTGTCCTCATGCCTCATCCTGCCGTCTAACAAGTATGTCACGGTCTCGAATCCGCGGTGTGGATGCCATGGTGCACCTAGTGCTTCTCCGGGTCCGTAATTTACAGGCCCCATTTCGTCGATCAACAAAAATGGGCTCATCACTCTCCCCATCCTATATGGCCGACGGACCTTGAATCCGCCTCCTTCCCGGACTACATGAGTCGGAACGATCTCAGTAACGGCCCGAGCAGAACACATGTATTACGAACTCCGGATAATACGCTTAATTGCTCGTATTTTTGATTCGATAAGAGCAGGTTATCCACTTTCTGAAAAGAGAGATAAGTTGAATTCGATTTTGAAAAACCTCTTCGAATGATGAGGGTGGATTACCAGTAATCTATGCAACCGATGAAATAGGCGTCCATAGCCCGATCAATTGGCTGTCATCATGGACCTTGATCGTCATGACTTCGAACTGGATGATCTAGTAGCCAGGATAAAGGAGAATGACCACCGGCTGGTTGCTCTTCAGGTTCCTGAGGGGCTCAAGATGCAGGCTCTCGAGATGATGGATAAAATTGAGACTGAAACCTCAGCTCGAGTAGTTCTTTCTGCGGATCCTTGCTACGGTGCCTGTGACCTAGTTCACGACAAAATGCAAAACATCGGAGCTGAACTAGTGGCGCACATGGGCCATTCTCAGATGAATATCGATTCAGGCATGCCCACTCATTTCATCCCAGTCACGTATGATGGGAGCCCTGAAATCGCACCGGTTCTCCCCTTTTTACACGCTCATCGAGACATTGCCATTAATCGGATGAATGACTCATCTGAGGCAGTCTTGTCTGAAATAGAGGGAGTGGATCGATTTGAAGACATGGTTGGCAGGGTCGCGCCGTTGACAGATACGAAACTCGGTTTAGTGGGGAGCATACAACATTTGCACTTACTGCCGACCTACAAGGATCACTTTGAACAGGCGGGGTTTGACGTCACAATTCCAGTAGGTGGCGCAAGATTGTCATTCCCGGGCCAGGTACTCGGCTGCAACTATTCAGGCGACGACCCTACGGTTGGGCATTACATATTCTTGGGAAGCGGGGATTTCCATCCGATTGGATTAGTATTGCACACCGGAAAGCCCCTCGCAATGCTGGACCCATACACTGGCGAGGCCAAGGAAATGGGCAAGGAAAGGATTGAGAGAATACTCAGACAGCGTTCAGGATTGATCATGTCTTCGATGGACAAGAATAGATTTGGCATATTGATAGGTGCGAAGCCCGGACAGATGAGGCGGAATTTGGCTCTAAGGATGAAGAAGAAATTGGAGAAGCATGGCAAGAAGGGTTTCCTTCTAGCAATAGAGCACGTGGGGCCCGAATTGATTGACTTCTACCCAGTCGATGTTTTCGTGAATACCGCATGCCCTCGAATAGCCATTGATGATGCTGTCAAGTATGCAAAACCGATGATAACCCCCTACGAGCTCGAAGTGGCACTTGGGGAGAAAAAATGGGAAAATGGATACCGATTTGACCAGATTCACTGAATGTACCCTCTCCCCGGATATCTCTAAGAGCGGTGTGACACGAATATTGTCGTATGGCTGGCTATCTGGACCGTATAGGGGCTGGGAAAATCCTTGTCGATAGGTCGCCGCTCTCATACGACTGGACACCAAATACGCTGGTTGGACGGGATGATTCACTGTCCGAGCTTGCATCGATATTCTCACAGATAGAGAATCCGGATACGAGTTGCAAGGCTGTGATAACCGGGCCGGTTGGGTCGGGGAAGACGGTGCTCACACAGGTATTTGCAAACGACCTCAGGAAGCATCTGGATGGACGAAGGAAAATCGTGCATGTCCATGTTAACTGCAGAAATCATCCATCGGGCCCCCAAGTATTGCAGCAGATAGCAGTAAACCTCGATGAGCGGCATCCGGAGAGAGGTTTCAGTGCGGGTGAAATGATTCAGTCGATCAAACGGTATCTTAGAACACATAGCGCACACATGCTCCTTGTCTTAGACGAAGTAGACGTGATGATTCGAAGAGACAGTACGGATCTGATATACAGACTGTTGAGGATCGACGAGGGTCAGAATGAGAGAGGTACTATGTCGATTATTTTAGTCAGCCAGGATGCTTCTCTTCTGAGGCTTTTTGAGCCTGCCATAATTTCTCGGCTCGGCGCTAGTAGTAGAGTGAATCTCCACCCATACAATAGGGACGATCTCCTTCAGATAGCTCGTCAAAGAGCGGAAGCGTCCTGCATTAAAGGTTCAATTGGAGAAGATGTGCTTGGGAAGATAGCTAGGTATGCCGCAGAATCTGGTGATGCGCGATTGGCGATAGAACTCTTGGAAGCGGCGATTATTCGAGCAGAAAGAGAAGGCAAGGGACAGGTCGAGACAGGAGACATACATCCAAGCAAAATGAGGAGCGCGTCGGTGGAGCCAAATCAGGTAGACAATCTATCTGAACACAAGAAGTTGATTCTACTTGCAATATGCAGACGACTGAAGAAGGAAGACGTGATATCGAGCGGAGACGCCTTGAAACTGTATCATGTGGTCTGCGAGGAGTTCGGATTTGAACCACGGGGGTACACTACATTCTGGAAGCATGTGAAATCTCTGGAGCAATCTGGGATTATTGAGAGTGAAACAGCCTCGGCAACGAAGGGACGAGGGCGGACCCAGCACATCACCATGTCAAACATGTCGCCGGGGGTACTAGAAACACGACTTTCAAGCGTTCTATCGTCCAACTGAGGCACGATGAGGCTCCGAACCGCTCTTATAGGGGTCGAGTGTCGCATCGCCTGTCTCGGTGTGCGCAATGGCAGGTGATCAGTCTTTCAAGGGAGTACTCAACGATACTGATCCGAAGGCAAAGGGACGCTCATTCGCAATCGATATCACCGGTACAGGGTACAATCACTTTCTCGGGAAGAGAATCGGTGACACTGTTGATGGCATGTTTGTAGGAGAAGGGGACCAGACCCTCACAGGATACACATTGGAAATCACTGGTGGGTCCGATACAACGGGAAGGGCAATGCGTCCGGACCTAGACGGAGGAGGGGTGAAGCCTGTACTAGTTAGCCCTGGAGTCGGATACAAAGGAAAGAGGTATGTGAATAAAAACAGCAAGATATACCGATACAAGTATGACGGCATAAGGAGGCGGAGAAACCTCAGAGGCAATGTAATCAGCCAGAGTACCCGTCAAATCAATCTCAAAGTAGTCGACTATGGCAAGCGGCCTCTCGGCGTGATCTTCGGACTAGAGGACGAGGCCTCCGCTGGATCCTCCGAAGAGGAGTGAATCGGCGGGGGATAAATGGCAACATCGCTACCATCTCAACCTGAAGTCAACATTGGCATGGTTGGCCATGTCGACCATGGTAAGACGACCTTGACAAAGGCTCTTTCAGGAGTCTGGACCGACACGCATTCAGAGGAAAGGAAGCGTGGAATAAGCATCAAACTTGGATATGCAGATACTGCATTCTACCGGACTTCTGATGGTGAATTCTATCCGACGGGGAAGAAGCCCGGGGGAGAAGACGATGATCCGAGTGAGTTGGCAAGGGTAGTATCCTTCGTTGACGCCCCTGGCCACGAGACGTTGATGGCTGTGATGATATCCGGGGCTTCGATCATGGATGGGGCACTATTGCTGGTTTCAGCCACTGAAACTTGTCCTCAACCACAAACCAGAGAGCATCTGGCTGCTCTTGAAATTGCAGGCATACAGAATATAGTAGTCGTTCAAAACAAGATTGACTTGGTAACAAGGGAGAGAGCGATCGAGTCGCATAGGGAAATCAAAGATTTCCTGAAAGATTCAATCGCTTCTGATGCGCCAATCATCCCAATATCGGCACAACAGGGAGTTAATCTGGATGCCTTGATTGAGGCCATTGAAAAAATCATACCCACTCCTGAGAGGACTGATGAGGAGCATGGCCTGATGTATGTGGCCAGGTCTTTCGACATAAACAGGCCCGGCCTAAGGCCTAATCAACTGAAGGGCGGAGTGATTGGTGGAAGTGTCGTCAAAGGCTCATTTTCTGTGGGGGACGACATACTCATCGCGCCTGGAAGGAGGATAACAAAGGGATCTAAAACAAATTGGGAGCCGATTAAGACTCGTATTCAAGGGATCAAGGGTGGGGGTCTTTCACTTGATTCGGTGCATGCTGGGGGTCTCTGCGGGATATCTACGCCTCTTGACCCAATGGTCACGAAGGCGGATGATCTTTCAGGCCAAGTTATGGCAAAGGAAGGGGAGCTGCCGCCTGTTTGGGCGAATCTTAACATTGATTTGGTTCTACTGGATGTCATGGTTTCCTCGTCAGGTGAGGCCCCGGAGAAGGTTAGGCCTCTTCAATCGGGGGAGATGTTGATGTTGAATTCGGCTACTGCCACTAGTGTAGGTACGGTATCGCAGATCAAAGGTAAGAATGCTAAACTAAAGTTGAGGCTCCCCATCTGCGCAGAAGTTGGAAGCAGGATTACGCTGTCTCGAAGAATCGGTTCGAGGTGGAGGCTGATTGGGCATGCAGCCATCAAGGAGTGATATGCCTGTCCGGCCTAATCATTGACGCATGTGGTTGGGCAGCATTAGTCGATGCTAGATTGAATCTGGATGTTGCCATGGCTCCGATTATCGGTTCGCCGAAATTGTTGGTTCTAGACTCCGTGGCAAGGGAGTTGGAAAGTCTGTCGAATAAGAGGAGTGGCCTATTACTGGATTTATTAGAAAAAAGATCGGAGAGAATACCCGATATTGAAGACATGGGGCATACTGATGATATGCTCGTGAAGGTATCGGCGGATAGCGGTTGGCCGGTACTCACTGTAGATAAGCGATTGAAAGAGAGGCTGGTTAGCGCTGGAGGTTCGTATATCGAAGTTACAAGTGGACATTCTCTGAGACTCGTTGAATGAATCGATAAAAATCGAAATCTTACTTTTATCTTCTTCCCTAAGGCTGCTTATGGCAATGTGAACAATCGATCGTCGTCATGCCCATCCATCAATCCAATCCTCACAGCTGAGTCGATCCATGCATGTGCGTAATTTACTGCTCCGAATGCTCGAATCAGATCGCCCTCTGACAAGAAATGCTCCGCATCTGAGAGATAGTCGTCGAACATCCTCATCATTGATTTGAGGTTCTTCTCCTGTCTCCTATCTAGATCTTTTGGAGTCGCCTTCGCACGTGCTTCTTTTGATATTGCGATGTATCTAGAAACTCGTTCCTTAGTTAGAGTCGTCTTTTCATGGTTATCTGAGGGCATCGGAAGCCTCCTTACTTATTCTGAAATATCGTGTTCTCCCTTCCTTCCTTACAATCAAGTAACCGTTTCTCTTCAGTTTGTTGAATATCTGTGACAGTCTTGGACGGCCGACCTCGAGTCTTGCTTGTATCTCCGGGTCTGAGGGGGATATATCGCGTACCGATGAGGCTGAAAGCACTATCTTCTCTGCTTGTGTGAGGCTTCTCGAGTAGGACATTACGAATGCATCGGGAGCTTCCCATGAAGGCTCGGAGATTGATGAAAATGATATCTTGGTAGGCTGAATCTCTTCTTGAAATAGAATCGGCCTGGAGTTAGGGTGATCGTCGAACTGTATTTCTTGGCGTTCCTCGACAGGAGGCGGCAGATTGGCCTCAAATTGGCCATCGACAGTCCATACGGCCTCTTCAGTTGCCAATACTGGCGTATTGTCAGGGGGGTTTTCATCGGAGCGTAACAAT
>JAZANC010000138.1:0-2937 GCA_036228805.1 Thermoplasmatota archaeon | reverse complement strand
CTGTAATGCATTTTTCGTTCCGCGATTTAGCAGGCTCAGGTGACAGCTCCTTCGGAGGGATTTTCGGAATCTGTGTCGGATTGCTGCTTGCTGTATTGATGGCAAGCCACAGGGACAGAACTGGTTAGTCAGTAGATTGGAACACCTTCACAACATGCCTCAACGACTCTTCTACATCGAGGACACTCCATGTGTTGCCTCATCGGCACCGCATCGCCCTTGAATCCACATTCACAGACAATCCCTTGGCAGTGATCCGAGTCCATGGGCTGAGTGCTTCATGGAAGGTGGAATAATATTGCTTAGCTATTCAGATTCACAAGGGCATCTTCAACGACTGATATCAACCATGAATGAACATTTTCTCCACCCATCTCAGTGAGGGTGGAATTGAGGAATGCTGCGACGAGGGCATCTTCCGATTCTTGCTTTGAGAAACCCCTAGCCATGAGATAGAACTTCTGACTTTCATCAACAGGACCATTCGCTGTGCCATGCCCGCACCCAACGACATCACTCTCTTCGACTTCGAGTTCTGGGATGCTATTTGCACTTGCCTTCTTTGAGAGCAGGAGATTATGGAATAGTTGACCAGCATCCGCTTGCTTGGCCCCTTTTTCGATACGGAGCATTCCTGTACCAACAGAAGTGCTTGCTCCTCCGCATGCTGTGTGCCATTCTAGACGGCTGTATGTATGGGGCGCCGTATGGTTAATCTCAATGTGATGGTCAAGATGCATATTTTCAGCAGATAGGAGGGAGCCGAGCACATTGAGACTGGAACCCGGGGAATCCAACAAATATCTGATATCAGCTTTGGTCCTCTGACTCCCCGCGCTGACGGTTCCAGATGTGATCGTCGAATCACGTCCAGCGCGCAATGCATCCACACGAACCAGAGAACCACCCTGAATTTTGCTCACGACGACGTCTGTGACGATGGACCCCTTTCCTGTTTCAGCGGTTCTCAGCAGTCCTAGCCATTCGCAAGGCCCCGATATGCGTGTGAGAATTGTTGCTTCACATAGATCTCCTGCTAGAATATGCAGATGTAGAGCCTCAATCCCGCCCTCAGTCTCGATGTCAATTAGAATGGGCTTCTCACTCGACCATCTCCCTGGTATGGATAGTATCAATGAATTGCCTTTTGTGATAGCCATCAGGAATGAATCCGTGGTCGGTGATCCCTCAAAGGGAATCTCAGCCTCTTCTCCAACCTCCAGAGTCACGCCTTCTACAGGCCCTCCATCTACGTAGCTCAAATTTACTCTCGGGGATTTAACATCCTTAGGAATTTCTTTGAAATCACCAGTTGGATGAATTTTTTTCCAAGGGGTGTAGCGCCAAAGATGGTCTGAGGTAGGGGGCTCGTCGAGTGACAAGTACAATTTTTCTGAGACGCCCATATATTCCACCGAAAGAATAGTTCAGCCTATGCTACCTTCCATCTCAAGCGCCATTAATTTGTTTAATTCCACAGCATACTCCATTGGAAGCTCTCTGGTAAATGGCTCAAAGAAACCATTGACTATCATAGCAAGGGCCTCTTCTTCAGAGTGGCCCCTGCTCATTAGGTAGAATACCTGGTCATCACTTACCTTTGAGACGCTTGCCTCATGCTCACAACGAGCAGATGGATTCGCCACTTCCATGGTGGGATACGTGTCAGTCTGGCTGCCATCATCCAGGATGAGCGCATCGCAGACGACATTCAATTTGCAGTTTTCAGCCTTTGGAGAAACGGTAACCATTCCCCTGTATGACCCTCTACCGCCATCTTTGGAGATCGACTTTGACAGTATCTTGCTTGTAGTGTTAGACGCGAGATGATGAATCTTAGCTCCTGCGTCTTGGTGTTGTCCTTTTCCTGCGTATGCAACTGATATAACCTCAGCATGCGAACCCTCTCCCTTCAGAATCACTGCGGGGTATTTCATCGTTAATTTAGAGCCAATGTTGCCATCAATCCATTCTATCGTTGCATCCTTGTGGGCAATACCTCTCTTTGTGACAAGGTTGTAGACATTAGCCGACCAGTTTTGTATGGTTGAGTACCGAATGTGGGCTCCTTCATGAGCAATCAACTCTACAACTGCTGAATGAAGTGAATCCGTAGAATAGGTCGGCGCAGTACACCCTTCTACGTAATGTATGCTCGATCCTTCGTCCGCAACTATCAGAGTTCTCTCGAATTGACCCATATTTTTGGCATTGATTCTGAAATATGCCTGAACGGGCATTTCTACTGAGACCCCTTTCGGGACGTATATGAAAGAACCACCAGACCAAACTGCGGTGTTTAGCGCTGAGAATTTGTTGTCTTGGTACGGAACGACGCTACAGAAGTACTTCTTGACTAACTCAGGGTGCTCCCTGAGCCCACTGTCCATATCGAGAAATATGACTCCTTGTGACTCGAGGTCTTCTCTTATACTGTGATAGACCGCTTCTGATTCATACTGTGCTGTTACTCCAGAAAGCCACTTCTGCTCTGCTTCGGGTATCCCGAGACGATCGAAGGTATTCCTAATGTCCTCAGGGACATCTTCCCAATCTTTCTCCGTGGCATCTGAGGAGCGCAAATAGTAGCACACCTTATCGAAATCGATTCCCTCCAGAGCTTCACGATCCCCAAATCCGGGCATCGGACGGTCGATGAAGTGGCGATATGCTTTCACACGAATCTCAGTCATCCATCCAGGCTCATTTTTGATCTGGGAGATTTTTCTTACGACCTCCTCGCTCAAGCCCGAATCAAATCGTATCGTCGAATGTTCAGGGTCATGCCACCCTTCTTTGTAGTCGCCTATTGCTTCCCTGGCTTCTTCCATTGCCATATTCAATCATCCTCCTTTGCGTCTGATTCCAGCCACTCATATCCCTTCTCTTCGAGTTCTAATGCTAACTCGGGGCCACCGCTCTTAACGATCTTACCCT
>JAZANC010000137.1:0-2580 GCA_036228805.1 Thermoplasmatota archaeon | reverse complement strand
TCAGACATTGATCGTCGATATCGATTTGGAAACTTCGAGAACAGAGTCTAGAAGAAACCGTCACGTACTCGAAAGCAAGCTTTCGTAGGCTTCTTTGGTATCCCTGGCCATGCGTTCCATGCCGAACTTTTGCTCAATGAAAGATCTGCAGGCCCGCTTCGTATGATCCATGTCCCAATCATCGAGTATCCGGGTTAAAGCTGACTTGATTGTTCCAATGTCTTCACCCTTAAGCAATATTCCCGTTGAGCCATCAGACAATGATTCATTCACTCCGCCCACATCTGTTGAAACCACAGGCACCCCTCTTGCCTGGGATTCAATCAACACGTTTGGTAGGCCCTCAGTGGATGAAGTCAGCAGGGTGACGTCAAACGAATCATAGCATTTTGAAGCATCTTCCCGAAACCCGTGTAGGATGATCTTGCCATTCGCTCCAATCTCATGAATTCTATTTTCCACCTCTTTCCTCATGCGACCTTCTCCTATTATGACTGCAAATGCGTCTTTACGATTCTTTATGCACTCCCATGCCGAATCAACCCACAGAAGAGGCCGTTTTTCCGGTACAAGTCGGAATACGCCCCCAATCAACTCCGAATCAACAGGAATATCCAGAATATGCTTCAGATCTACCCCCTTGCCTCCGTCGTCCATGACTCCGTTTCTTATTACGGAAATCTCATCCTCGGAAATCCCCAACCATCTCGCATAACTTTCTCGGCCCGCCTGGCTGTTATTTAGAAGCCTGAAACCATCGACGTCACATAGTATCTGGAGAGATTTCCGCAAGAAAGGCCTTTTCCTGCCATGTAAAATCGATTTCTCGTCTGGATTCAGAGACCTAACCGAACCGATGAGAGCATTAGATCCAACTATGAAATTAGCTATCGCTGCAGGATAAATCATGGCATCCTGCCATGCATGGATTATGCGAGGACGAGTATTCATGATCATTCTGATTATACATTCGGATCTTTCGCGCTCTATCGGCCTGAGATTGGACAGAATATTTGCATGAAGCCGTATAAGCTCGTCTGCTTCATCAGATTGTAGGTTCACATCTCTGAATTCAATGACATTCAAGTCTAGAGATTCCGCCATGCTTTGAAGCGTCTCGCCCGAGTGTTGTGCGTCTATCCTGTCTACTCCGATTGTTGATTTCCAACCCTGGTTTCTGAGCCCTGCTCCGGTCAATATGACCTGTCTCTCGGCACCGCCAGCATTCAGCGAGGACGTCAGAACGAGTACACTTTCCCCCTCAGCCTCATATGGAGTAGTGCCCTCCCCATTCCGAATGAGATGTTCGAGAATTACAGACTCAGTTTGAGACAAATTCCTATCGGCATACTCCATAATTGAATGCGGGGTCGCACCTAAGTCTATCTCCAGGGATCTTGCAATTCTTGACGACTCGGTGGACCGTGGGCCAAGATATTTCTCAAACATCTTGGAAAGATCAAACCGACCTTTTCGCATCATCATGTGGTGAATTTCAGCATTCGTCTCTCTTGATCTATGGACGTTCAATCTAGATCTCAATATCCAGTCCAATCTATTCGCCCAGTCGAATCTCAAACATATCTCCACTGCGAGAAGCAGTCCTTCGGGATTGTCCCAAGACATGTCTAGAACTTCTTCCCACGCACTATCTGTTTCCCGCTCTCTCCCCATTCTCGCGAGAGTCTCGATAAGAACGTCCCAGGCGCTCGGATCAGTCGGAAGAATCTGAATGATCTCCTTTGATTCCAACATAGCTTCCTCAAGTCTGCCAAGACGGAGTAATGACGTACATACGCCCCTACGGATACCTGTGTCATGGGGATCGTTTTCCAGAACCCTTCTTCTGGCCTCAAGTGCTCCTTCGTCATCCCTCATCCTATGCAGAATTGACGCTAGAGCCCTTGTTATCGAAACGCTATCGCCTTCATCGTTAGAAATAAGCCAATCTCGCGCTTCTTTTTCCTGTCCGGATTCAACTAATATCCTCGATTTCAAAACAATATGCCTCTCATTAATTTCGTAGCCGTCTCCGGAAAACACCGCATCAATCGCTTTAGAGGCAGTCTCCCAGTCTTCGTTCTCAACTAATGTCCTAGCTAGGCGATACGCATCTTCTGGATGTATGGTTCCAAGCTCGAGAGAGCGACTAAGCGCCTGGAAAGCCTCCTCATCCCCCACATCTCCTTGCCTTCTCTTCGAGCGGATTATCAGTCTCAGAACATCTTGATCATCAGGATGTCTCTCAAGCATCAAACGACTTACGTTCAAACAATTATCATACTCCTCCACTGTGAAATATGACCTTGCAAGCAATAAGCCGAGGCCCCTGTCCAGCCCATCCGAATCCCTCTCCGCCAGGAGATCGATAACTTCTGCATGCCTGCCTGCAGAGTACATTCTAGATGCGGCTATCAACAGGTCGGAGTCTTGCACTCCGAATCTATCTGCAATTAATCTCCATGCGTCTGCTTGCGACTCGATATTCTTGATCGCCTTTGCAGCCGTAGTCGCAAGTTGGGATGCGGCTACTCTGAACTCGATATTTTCAATCGACCCAATCATCAAAATCGCCTTGTC
>JAZANC010000136.1:0-3643 GCA_036228805.1 Thermoplasmatota archaeon | reverse complement strand
GAGAGTGCGACGAAATCAGCGCCGAGATTGATGAAATCGATTCTCTCATGGGCAGCGCCCTGGGCAGCGTCAACGAGTACTTTTGCCCCTGATTCATGGGAAAGGCGTATGATTTCCTCAATGGGATTCCTGATTCCCAGCACATTGCTGGTGTGTACTATCCCAACAAGTTCGGCCCCATCGAGAGCATGCTGGAAGGCGTCCATATCCAAGGCCATTTTTTCCAAATCAAGTGGCACGAATCTGACTTCGATTCCAATCTCCTTCGAAAGTTCCTGCCATGGAACGATGTCGGCGTGGTGTTCCATTTCCGTTAGAACTACTGCATCGCCTTCCGAGAGATTTCTGCGGGCCCACGCATAAGCAACCAGGTTGATCGCCTCGGTAGTCCCGCTCGTGTAAATCAGATTGGATGGTTCCGCTCCAAAGAAGGCAGCTATGGAAGACCTTGCGGATTCAAGCGCGGTTGTTGCTTCATCTGCAAGAGTGTGGTTCGCCCTATGGGCGTTAGAATTGAATGTCTCATAGAAACCGCTCATTGCATCAATTACTGAAGAGGGCTTCTGACTCGTCGCGGCGTTGTCGAAATATACCAGTGGTTTTCCATTGGGGAGCACCCTATTCAGAATCGGGAATTCAGCCCTCAACTCGCGTATGTTGTGCATCTCAATCGATATGCCGTGTCAGCCCAATGCTATCAAAGCGCGTACTGGCTAGAGGGTTCATAGGCCGAGACGATCAAGAATTTCCTCAATCGTCTCATCCTTGGCAGGTGCCCCTTTTGCATCTCTGAGATAGCGTCCAACGACGTCTGATCCGAGGTGTGCGAACTGCTCTCTCATGGCTGCAAGCGCTTTCCATCCGTGCCCCCCACTGGCTGTGCCTATGGCTACACGTGTTCTATTGAACATCTTCCTGAAATCATCATACTGGACGGACAGCCAAGTTAGGGCATTTATCCAAACTGGAGGTAAACCCCCATTATACTCAGGAAGCAATACGAACCATGGAGAAGAGCCTTCGAGGGCCTGAATTAGCGAATTAAGTCCCTTAGCATCTTCATTTGATGTCTTCCTTGTGTATAATGGGAGTTCATATGTAGAGAGATCAATAATTTCAGAATCGCACATCCTACTCATCGCGATATCTCTGACTCTACGTGCGAGTTCGAGGTTCTTCCCGTCAGTCGCGACTATGATTTTGAGGTCCACCATCAATTGACCTTAATCTGCCCCATTATTGAATCTCCCGCATGTAACCTCGCGAAAGAGATACAGGGGTGAGTTGGTTCGACCGGGCTATGCGAGCATCATCATGGGCCGTTGTGGTATCTGTATTGATGATGTCTATGTCCCTCAGTGGTTGCTTTGGAAGTGGCGAAGATACTCTTGATGTCGAACCTGATGGCGAGGATACTTGGCATTACAGCGTAGTTGCTCCTATCGATACGGGAATCAATGTGTATCACATTCACTTTGCGATGAATGAGTCATACCCGCAATGGTTGCTAGATGGTTTGGGGGTTACGATGTGGTGCAACCTTACTCAAGAGGGGAGTTGGACGGAGAGATATGAAGCAGATCGCTCCACGTGCTGGGACAACATCACTTCTCAGGACATCGTTTGGTTTGTGGGGACCAGGATAATAGGTACAACTCCGGATGATGAGACTCTGATACCGATTCTTGACGATCCCTCTGATGGACATGGCACCGCTGTCACTGGATCTGTTCTAGATGCGAACCCGGATGCCGTGATATTCTTCGTAGAGGGTTTCAGCGATGCAGCGGTTCTAGCGGCTGCTAATCAGCCGCTTGTTGACATCATCTCCACCTCGTTCGGACCGATTGGTTCCATACCTGTGCCGGGAATCGAAGATGCAACCAAGGTAGCGGTCGTCCACGAGGGCAAGATCCACACGGGCGCATCGGACAATACGCCGTCACCGGCAGTGCAAGATTCAACGGCTGGACCGCCGTGGTCGATCGGGATATCGGGCTACGCCGAGGAGGATGACGATCAAAAGGAAACCATGAGCGGCTCGTACCCCGATATAGCCGCGGATTGGACCCAACTCCTCCCCAACCACGATGACATTGACGGCTATCACGTGACATCTGGGACTTCTTTCGCGACACCGAGAACTGCGGGAATATTGAGCGAGGTCCTGGAAACCCTACGGGAAACTGGAGGGGATAACGGGTCAGGCGCCTCTGAGGAAAGAGGCGGTTTCCTCGTGAATAGCACCAATTCACTCCAATCAATTACAAATTCAGATCTTCGAGAGGCGTTGAATCTATCAGCATGGTATCCAAGCTTCTCGACGTGGGACCCGACGACTGGGACGCTTCCAATTTCTCCGGTCGCACCATGCACTCAAGTCGGCTGGGGCGTGGTGAACATGTCCAACATACAACCAATAATTGATCACTTGGAAGGAACATCTGAGATGCCTCAGAGGCCTGCTGACGTAGTCGCATGCATGGATGCCAACCAACAAATCAGAGAAGCTTACTGGTCATTCGTCGCTTGACTCTTCTTCAGTTCTTGAGATTAGGATAATCGCGATTATCATTCCAACGATCAGCAGTACGACAAGTATGCCAAATACTCCAACTTCCGAGGTTTCCCCTACGTCTTCTGATGCGTTAGTGCCTCCCGTTCCATCACCGGATCCGTCTTGGCCGGAATTGTCGCCATTAGGGGAACCGTCATCAAAATCATCACATCCAGGATTGTCTACTGCGCCATCGGCGTCAGTGCAATCCTGGTTTGGATTGTGATTGAGGAGTGCGAAGAATGCATCAGGCCACTGATACGTGCTTTCATTATCCCAGTTCCATATTCTACTATCATCAAAATCAACATAGGTGGTGGAGAATGAACCGCCTAGCGCGGACACGCCTCCCGAATGATCGAGGGAAGTTGCCTCGGGCCACTTTGCCATTCCCACGTTCAAAGCCCACTTCCACGTCCCCGAGTCTCCGATTCCAGCAATCCACAGATCCATGTTTATGGGATCGTCGCTCTTCTGGATGCCATGGGCCCCGAATGTCATGGTAATCGAGGCTGTTCCCCCTGAAACCACAGCCCCCCCATCCATCGCGGCTATTGAATGCGCATCGTCATTACCGGCGCCGGTCACCGATGTAGTCCAAAGCCAGTTTCCGTGGCCAGTGATTTTGGAAACTAAGACGTCTGTAGTTCCAGGAAGGCCGGAATTCGGACTGGTTATTCTCGATGAGTTATCCGGATTGATAGAATACGTAACTAGCGAAGAAGAGCGAGCGAGAACGTATGCTCCCCCATCATCATCTTGGGAGATTGAGTATATCTCGTCACTTCCGGCGCCCCCGATTGACGCCATCCACATCCATGTTTGGTTGGCCGGTTGCCAAGCAGCCACGAAACCCTCCGAGTAACCTGGTGCTTCATTGACTGTCTTATTCGGTACCGCATATGCTGCCTGACCAATATAATGGCCAGCTAAGAGGACCAGTCCATCCGTGGTAACGGCGAGATCGCTGGCCTCAAGACTTGCATCGGGATCGAAAACACTAGAATAGGCTAGAAGGGCACCTGTTGAGTTGAATTCTGCAACGAACGCGTCGGTCAGGCCTCCGTCGCCCCAGCCAGACATCAG
>JAZANC010000135.1:0-5186 GCA_036228805.1 Thermoplasmatota archaeon | reverse complement strand
CTGAGAGTGCTGATCTAACACATAAGGGAGGCCAGAATGGGTCATTATCTCTGAGTTCATCCTCATCAGCAGAATCGATTGATGAATCAGCGGTACATTGCAGATTCGGGGAGAGTGTTCTCGGTACAAGGCTGACTGTGTTAGTAACAGGCTGGCCTATAGATTCGAAATTCTCGCCGAGAACATTTGCAACCATTCTATCTACCTCGTCGAAGACCCTCTCACTCACGATTCTCCCATCGGCTGTTTCCTCATCGAAGAAATTCCTGATATGATCAGCAGGGATTCCGTCCCCTGGGTCAGAGTCGCCTTCGAGATCTAGTTCTTGCAGACCGAGTTGCGTTCTGCTTAACTCGTGCATTGCAACAAATATCTCTATCTCAATCTCACTTGCGCTTTCCATGGAAAGTTGTACTGCGATCTGTGACCAATCTGGACCGATGGTTGCATCTAGGTTTGAGTTGTAGTCGTCGCATATTCCCCCAGGAGTTGCATTGGTATCGCAAATTGAATTCTGAACCTCCGGCGAACCGGGCGGGGGGTCCGCGCTAACCGTCGATATCGCCATTATGGCGACAAGGAAAACAGAAGTGAATTTCACCCGCATATTACTATTCAGAAGGGTGACCGTCTTTATCATCGCGCCTTCTCGATTGCTCATGGCTCGTTTCGACCCTCACTCTAGTTTGGAGGAAGGTCTGAGGAATCTATTGATTCAGAAAGGTATTCCAGAGGATATTCCTCTTCCCCCTGATATCCCTGTGAAATGGGAACGTTTTGACGACGTCCTGATACTGCCAGCCTCGGCATTCGTCGATGAATTCTGGAGTTGCGTTTCTGAATCGTCTCTTTGGGTTTGCGTGGCTACATCTCTGGGGGCAAAGAGAGTCTTCCGGAAAGGGGAAGTCGATGGTCCGATGAGGAAGCCTAAGATTGAGGCTTTGCTGATGGGCTCGAGAGGGAGTTGGACTGTACGGAGAGAAAATGGGATTCAGTACGGCTACGATATTCTGCAGTGTATGTGGAGTGCGGGTAACGTCAATGAGAGGCGAAGGATGTATGAAATAGCCAAAAAGGGAGAGCGGATTTTGGATATGTTTGCAGGAATTGGTTACTACACCCTTCCTTCCCTCATGGCAGACCCCAGCATCACAGCATGGTCCTGTGAATGGAATGATGCCGCGATAGGGGCGCTGAAATGGAATCTAAAGAAGAATAGGGTTGAACATCAATGTACTATCCTGGAAGGAGATTGTAGAGAAACGGTGACATCGAGCAATCTAGAAGTTGATCGAATCATCCTAGGGCTTCTTCCTGATGCAACATCTGCTGTTAATGCGGCTATTGGGGCTATGTCGGATAGAGGAGGTGTGATTCATCTTCATGGATTAGCAGCCTCAGGAGAATATGGTCGCTATTCCGATAATTGGGTGTCGGAAATTCAGGCTGCTTCGGATAATTACAATGTTCATCTAATGGAAATAAATCGAATCAAAAGTTACGCGCCAAGATGGGATCATGTGGTGCTAGATCTGGATTTAATTCCTAATCATGACTATGAATAAGGCGGGTGTGGGTTAAATGATGCGCAAGGGGATTCCTGATTGGCTATTCAATGCAGCCCAGAGGTACAATCTAACGTCCCTTGAAAATCGAGATGCGTATGCTGGTCTGGTAGCTATCCCAATAAATTCGCTATCTGAAATACTCGAATGGACATTCAGATCGCTTCCAGATGAGATACTTGTAGGAATAGACGTGGATAATGAAAAAATGGGTTGCTCCGAGGGACTGTCTCGTTACATTGGTTTGTCGAATGAACCTGGGCTATTTGCAGGTCAAGGGATGTTGGTAGGGAGGCCTCATCTTGTGAATCGTGGTGATTCCTATGAGGTTCATCACGTTCCGGAAGAGTGGGTGGATGGTCTATTTTCTGAAGATAGGGGGCCTCGCGGAGGGAGGTTTACCCACTGGCTGCATACTCATCCGAATGCTCCAGCAGTTCCGAGTGGGGCCGATGCAGAGGCTGCCCAATTCACCGAGGGAGTAGACATGATCCTTGGAGTCTGGTTTTCTCCTGAGGGGGCAGCCCCATGGTTCAATGACGTAGAAGGCGTAAGAAGGCCTCTTACCGAACTACCGGATGAAGAAGATCGCCCGGTAATCGGACGGGCTGTGACAGGGCACAGAATACATGGAGTGGAATTGATTGCCTTTCATAGGCGTGGCTTAGCCATAAATGTAGTATTGACTGATTCAGACGGCGTTCCAATCGAATGAACAGGTATCACCTAAACATCCTGTCAATTTCCTCTTGTGATGGAGGCCGTAGGAACCATACTAGAATAATTATCAGGGGCATTGATATCAAGAGTGCTTCAAGAAAATCAAGTTCTATTGATTAGGCGGAACTGATTCATATTGTTAGGAAATGGGTATTGATATTTCTTAGACTATTGAATATAGATAAATTAAATCATGACTAGTTTTTTAAAATATTTCAGATTTTGAAAACTGAGTCCCTGTAATACTGCAATTCGCTTATTGAGCCCCTTATGTCCTCCAGAGCCTTGTGGTTAGGAGGCTTCGTATGCCGGGGGAGATCTGGCGCCCATCTCCTGATGACCTCTTTGAATGACGATACGTCGACTATCCGATAAGAGAGAAACTCATCCAACGCAGGCATCTCCTTTCTTATGAAGCGGCGATCATGGTGCACTGAAGAGCCTGCTAAAGGAAGCCCAGGTGGACAGTGTTCCTTCAAGAAGGAGAGAGTTGCAGATTCTGCCTCCGAAATATCGACACCGCCACTCCTTATCCTCTCAATTAGCCCAGAGGATGTGTGAGTCTTCGTGTTCCATTCGTCCATGGAATCAAGACGGTTCAAATCGCTAGGGGCTATCGCAATTACTGGGCCCTCTGCAACTAGCGATAGATCACCCTCAGTGACTATTGTAGCGATTTCAATTATGCAATCCCCTTCATCTGGGCGTAAGCCAGTCATCTCTAGGTCGATCCATACCAAACGTCGCTCGCGCATATTGAGGGCTTATATGCTGAAAACACATAGCAATTGGCTTGATGCATTAGATGATAACCTGCTCCTTCCGGCTTACACTGTGACAAGCATAGGGTACGTGGAACTACTTCGTAGGAATCGTCCGTTTAGGAGGCTCTTTGCTGCGAATATGATATCGTTCATCGGAGACTGGTTTACAATAATCTCGATGTTCCTGCTTGCGGGTGAAGTCTCGGATGGTTCACCGCTCGCCATAGCCGGCGTTATGGCCGTTCGAAGTTTGACACACGCACCTCTGGAGCCGCTAACAGGGATGTTTGCTGATAGGTATTCCAGAAGAGGCCTGATGGTTCTAGCCAATGGTTCCTCATTCGTAGTTCTCACGGCATTCCTTGCATTTGACCTACTAGGCAGTCTCTGGTCAGTCTACGCCCTGACCTCTACGCTGGTTCTTGCCAGGGTCCTATTCGACCCTGCTGAATATGCGTATCTTCCGAATATATGCGATGAGGATGAGCTCTTGACGGCAAATGCCATGGGAAGTGCAGGGTGGTCTGCCTCTCTTGGCATAGGTGCGGGCCTAGGTGGGCTGACAATCTCCCAGTTGGGCATAGAAACGGCACTCTGGATTGATACCCTAACATTCCTAGTCTCCGCATTGATGTTCGCCAGTCTGCCGTTCGGTGGTCCCAGTAAGGAAGAGCGAAGTGAAGGGGGGCTATTGACCGGCCTAGTGGAGATTGTGGACGGCTGGAGGCACATAAGATCGAATCCGCCAATACGCAGGGTTGTTTTTGCCAAGGCGATGTGGGCTGCTGGTGGTGGTGCTCAGGTATTTCTGCTCATACTCATTGGCATGGAAGCTGGATTCGGAACAGTCGCTGCTGGATCCATAGGGGTACTGTATATGGCTCGTGGATTCGGATCCGGCACTGGTCCCGTAGTGGGCAGGAGTCTCATGCAATCAGATAGGCTGAGGCCTTCTCTTCTTGGATGGTCAATCCTCATCGCAGGCATATTCTATCTCACCATATCAGCCGTTGAATGGACATGGATTATCCTGGTACTAGTTTTCATATCTCACGGGAGCAGTGGTATAAACTGGGTTCTGAGCACCACCCTCCTTCAAGAGCGAACGGAGGATGAATGGCGTGGTCGTGTCGCAGGTACTGATTACTTCCTCTTGACTGGGATGATGGGCTTCTCTGCACTTGGTGCCGGGTTGATTCTGGAATATGATGTTCTCAGCCTTCGAGAAACAATCGCTGTCACTGCATTTATTCAAATAGCAATGGGAATAATTTGGTTGGCCCTAGTAACTCCCTCAGAGCGATCGATGACGAAATTAACTAACGCTTCCTAATGTGGATACTGTAATCGAGCCGCCCATATTGTTATGATTCTGGCAGTAGTAAAACAGATTATCAGGTGCATCGAGAGGAACTGTAAATGACAGAATCTGGTTAGTTGTGCTTGTCCCAGTTGTGTATTGACCCCCATCGGCGACTGTTCCTAAAGTGAATGGGTGAATTGCCAACGTGGATGAGGATAGGTCAAAATTGTACGTAAATCCCCTATACAGGACGATGTCGGCTTGTTGTATTCCATTAACGTAATACTTCATTCCTGAAACCGTGATTGTCATTTCCATTACAACAGGCATTGTTCCGGGAGGGCCTTGTGCGCCGTCGGCTCCGTCTTGTCCGGGTGCGCCGTCTGCTCCGTCTTGTCCGGGTGCGCCGTCTGCTCCGTCGGCTCCGTCGGCTCCGTCGGCTCCGTCGGCTCCATCGGCTCCGTCTTGTCCGGGTGCGCCGTCGGCTCCATCGGCGCCTGGTTCTCCCTGCGGACCTGTTGGACCGGATATATCTCCAAGGTCGATCCATTCGGAACCACTCCAAACATGGATGTGCGTCGTTGAATTGACCAAGAAGCCGTCGCCAGCGTCTCCGATGTATATCTCACCTAAATCAGATGTGTCATCCACGGTCCCTATGATATTGAATGACGTTCCATCGGTTCCTGGCTCACCCTGCGGGCCCTGTGCTCCTGCTGGGCCCTGTGCTCCTGCTGGGCCCTGTGCTCCTGCTGGGCCCTGTGCTCCTGCTGGGCCCTGTGCTCCTGCTGGGCCCTGTGCTCCTGCTGGGCCCTGTGCTCCTGTGGCTCCCTG
>JAZANC010000134.1:0-4573 GCA_036228805.1 Thermoplasmatota archaeon | reverse complement strand
TGCGTTGTCGAGCCCCCTTGTACGAACGAAGATTGAGTCTGTGTCTGAATATACAACGTCGTAACCGTCGTTTCCGAGATCCGATATTATCGATCGGATGTTGTGCCGAGCCCATTCAGTGATGCTTGCACCGATGTCCTTGTGGGTGAAACGGTAGAATGCACTTGCGAAGACGCCATAAAATGAGTTCATGAGTATCTTGACCGCGAACTGCAGCCTTTCATTCAGAAAGGCAGCCTGCTCATTGCCCTCGTTCCTGGCCTTTCTGGCCTCAGCCTTGTACTGATCTCGCTGTGCCATAAGTTCGGAAAGCAGTCTCGGAACAAGGCCCGATCTGTTCTTGTGCGATCTATATCTTGTTCCTGTGGAGGGAGAAACCAAATCATCCTCCATATCCTGATGGAATGCGCTGTCCACCAAAGTCGTCGAGCAGATATTATTGGATATCATTATCGACGGATACATCGACTTGAAATCAAGAACGGCCACCCATGATCTGAGTCCCGGTTCAACCTCATGCACGTATCCTCCAGCTATTTGTTCACCCCTTCGCCCCTGTCGGGTTGTGGGTACTGCAACGTTTTCCCGATCTGCTAATCGTATCACTAGAGAGTCTATCCACTGACTGGTAGTCTCTACAGCCGCGGTTGAGAAACTGGTTCTAGCGACGGCTGCAAGAGCTTCTTTCTGCTGTACAGATTGGAGATGCTGGAGGATATCGAGCGGTAGGTGTGTGTCTCTGAGACAGTATCGAATCACCTCTTCGGGCCTTGAGGCCCACTCTTCATCCATACGGCTAGAGTCGACATCTAGTTTTCTCCTATCCTCGTCTTCTGGCCAAATTAAGGCTGACACGAAGCGAAGTGATTCTCGTTCCGGCCTCAAGGTCTGACGGACCTGCCACCATGCGTCCATTGGGACTCTTCCGGAGATGTTCCAAGTACGATTCTGGCCCCTGTTTGGAATGATTCTTCTCGATTTCTCATCCAATGGGACCCTTCCCCAGCCGAATAGATCTGCCCTCTCATCTTTCTTGGCCAATGCCTCGGTCCTGTCTAGGATGCGCGGTAAATCGAAATTATCTATGTTGTATCCAGTGATAATGTCGGGATCTTGTTCTCTCACAAGCTGACATATTGGCTCAAGGATTTCTGTTCTCTCGTCGCCTCTGTAGACGTGTTCTGTACGTTCACCCGCTCTATCTATCACTACGGCGGCGCAGAGGATGTTATTTGTCGCTATGCTAGTCTCGAGATCTATGGAGAGGGTCACGTATGGTGTCTGAAATGGTTCACATGTCTCTAGGCCTTCTGCATCGCAAGACATCACGATGTCGACTGGGTAAAGCCCTCTCCCTCCTATCTCGAGTATATTCTCAAGAGCGTCTTCAGGCCCTGGGGAGAGTTTTCTGACTTCTTCCGGGGCCCCATCGGATGCATAGAGTATCTGGCCTTTAGCGCGGATATGCGGCCCTAAATCCAAATCAAGCATGAGTCGTTTGTGAAACTGGATATCTGCACTGGTGACTCGCCAATCCGCGCGTAGTCGCTCCCTTAGACGGCTGACTACAGTGGTATCGCGAACCATCACTCTCCAATGTGGCGCTTCTCCTTTAGATGTCCATTTAATCACAGGAGGTTGGATATCGATGACCGTAGAAATCTCAAGGACCTGTTTGATTTCTTCTTCAGTACCGCTACACCCATTGTCCTTAGGAGATATCTCGATGTATGGCCTCATACCATTTACAAGAAGAAGTGTCGAGTGGCCTTGTTTTGATCTGCACCATAATTCAACCACGGTATTCGAATCGCCCCATGAACGGTTGTCGCCTGAAACGATGCAAATATCATCGGTCCAAATGGCGCTGCCCATGAGACCGGATAGAGGGGTTGCGATTCAATGCTTGCAGCGCTACTCTACTTAGAGGTCTTATCGCCGGAAGCGTTGAATGCCTTCTTTGTGCGAGTCCCCCTCATGCCCTCGGCGGAGAGTCCCGTCCCACCGATTGATTGGGATGCTCTAACATTCTCTTTCACGGAGACTGATAGGATGTTTGTAGCCCACGGCACGTGGGAAGATGGATGGAGTGAAGGGAGCATGATGGATTTCCAGCCCCTCACCCTCTCACCAGCCGCCTGTGTGTTGAATTATGGGCAGGGTCTATTCGAGGGGATGAAGGCAAGAATGACCCCGGATGGAAAGATCACGTTGTTCAGGCCTGAGATGAATGCTAGAAGAGCGGCCGAGGGGTCTGCAAGGCTGGTCATGCCGGAGGTTTCGGAGGAGATGTTCATTGACGTGGTTAAGAGAGTCGCCTCAGAGAATCGAAGATGGGTTCCTCCGAATGGAAGAGGTGAGCTGTACATTCGGCCGATAATATTCGGCAGTAGCGCGCGGCTCGGGGTTGCTCCTGCAGACGAGTACATGTTCGTGGTTTTCGCGGTTCCCGTTGGGCCCTACTTCAAAGGAGGCATGACGCCGATATCCCTCAGAGTATCTCAGGATCATCATCGGGCTGCGCCGGGTGGTTCAGGAGGGGTGAAGGCCATCGGAAACTATGCCCCTGGCATGATGCCGTCTAAGAAGGCTAAATCGGAAGGTTACAGCGAGATCATCTATCTTGACGCTGTGGATCACCAGTATGTGGAGGAGGTCGGAGCGGCTAATTTCTTCTGCGTACGTGATAGGGTCCTATACACTCCTGAGTTAACAGGTACGATTTTGCCTGGAATAACAAGGCTATCGATCATAGAGCTTGCTAGGTCGATGGGGCTAGAAGTTATAGAAGAACGTGTAGATATTGATTTCGCACTGGAATGCGATGAGGCCTTCTGCGCGGGTACTGCTGCGGTGATATCGCCAATAGGCTCGATTGAACATGGTGAGAGAGTTGTCAACTATGGCAATGTTGGAGAGATTACCATGGACCTATATCGTCGGCTTACGGGCATAATGGACGGTTCATCCGAGGATCCATTCGGATGGACAGTGGAGATATGATTCACCGGCGGCCGAACTTCTTCTTACGTTGGCCGGAAGGTCTACGAGAAGGGGTTTTCCTCTGTTTTGCCTGCCTAGCACCAGCCCTGCCTGACAGTTTAGACTTACGTTGAGTGGTCGCATCTTCGCTTTCGGAGGCCATGGCCTTGAGCCTCTGGCCGATCACTTTGAGGACGGCTTCCTTGTTTGCTGAACTAGTAGATGTCAGTGCGTCGTCAGTTGAAACGATCAGTCTGCCTTCTTTGGAAGACGGCCGAAGAGGATGACTTGCGTCCTGGTCACGTCTCATTTTTGTTATGCCAGCGGATCTAGCAGCCATTGCGATTTGATCGAGTGAGGGGCGTGGTACGCTGGCATCGCGTGGGACACGTCTCCCGGATCTTCTGGAGGTTCTGGAATCGAAATAGCCCGTCCAGATCGTCATTCGGGTGGAGTCGCCGGTCATGGGTATGATAGCCGCCGTAGAATGGTTGACTTGAGTTCTTCGTGTATCATTGATCTAGAAGAACGCCGCAGACTACGCCGTCCATTCCCGGACGGCTTGTGATTCGAACCTGTCCTAGTTCTGTCTCAGCAATGGCTCCTTTTGTTATGATGTTACGACGTACGTAGTTCGGATCTGCCGCATTCTCGATGATGTTAGTAATGCCGACGCGCTTCGTAACGCCTTCAGAAGGTATACTGACGTTGATTTGTGAAGCGCTCATGACCCTAACAGTCTGCAAACCTGCATGCTTTCGGTAGATTTTGTTCTGATCCTCGTCAGATACGAAGGCGAACTGCTTCTCACTGGAGATTTCCTTCTTCCGCTTGCCTCGATAGCGTATAGGACGCTTCAAGCGTCCGCCGGTTGGCTTTCTCCTGGACATGCCATGCCACTTAGCCACGAGTCCTGCCGACCGACCTTCCTTATTTCAATGGATTGGAGGTTAACAACCACGATCATCGCCGTGGGATTCATCCTTTCGTCTGATTCCGCAAGTACATGACGGAGAAGCGTCTGAGGCGTAGAACGCCTCTTCGATTTAAACAAATCAAGGCTATATCGTCCGAAATAGAAGCGCGTCTTAATGTGGACCTGAATCTCTCGAGTTCATTTCTTGAGGAGGCTCATTTTGAGGGCGTCGACCTAATTGTTGTTGATCGTTTACCAAGGTTAATGAAGCTCGAAAAGGAAGAGGGTGGAAGCATATGGTTTCCAACTCTGAGGGGACTCCTTACTTGGGGTTTAGATTCAGGCTGGGCAGAAGTCGACCACGGAGCAATACCGTTCCTAATGAACGGTGCTGACTGCATGGCAGCAGGTATACAGAACTCAGACCACAGAATAAAGAAAGGAGATCTAGTTTGGATAAGAGATGAATCCCATAGGAGGCCGCTCGCATTAGGATGGGCCCTAATGGATGGTGAGGAAATGGAGCGCACAAAAAATGGCAAGGGAATTCGAACGGTGCATTGGATCGGGGACGATCTCTGGAGTTTGGATTCCTAGATTAGCATTGTATCGCTTCATTCTTACCTAGGTCAATCAACAGAAGCACATGCGAGTGGCGCCACTACTGGTTCTCCT
>JAZANC010000133.1:0-2735 GCA_036228805.1 Thermoplasmatota archaeon | reverse complement strand
CCTGGTGGGGCAGTTCTTGGGACAGAATTTGGCCCGTGGACTGCTTGATGATTTCCGCCTCCGTGGGGGTGGTCTACTGGATTCATCGCAACGCCGCTCACTGTCGGGTATAGTTTCCCTCGTGCCTTGGCACGCTTGTGGGCTGCACCAGCCTTCATGATTGGTTTCTCTGTCCTGCCGTGGCCTGCGAGAACACCTATTGTGGCTCTGCATGAAGATGGGAGGTCTTTCAGGCGACCACTTGGCAGGCGTACTCTGACCTTATCGCCCATACGAGTGTCGACAAAGGCTGAGTTTCCGCCTGATCTGGCGAACTTCCCGCCATCGCCTGGGCGTGCTTCGACATTACAAACTGGAGTTCCCTCGGGAATCTTCTCCAGCATGGTGACGTTGCCTGGCCTGAGGCTTACCTTGGAAGAGAATGCGAGTTTCTGTCCGACGCTTATTCCGTCAGGCGCGCCCATGTGGCCTACGCTTCCATCTTCGAAGCGAATCTTAGCGAGCGGGGCTGTGTGGGCAGCGCTGTGCACGAGATCAACAACCTCTGCCATCTGCTCAGAAACTCTTGGCAGAGAGTTGGCAGCAGGGAATCGATGACTTGCAACCCTGTTCTTGGGGCTTGATCCCCTGCGTTGTGAACGTGTTCTCTTGCCCATGAATATACCTCCTCAGAATGCTCCTAGTTTCAATGCTGCTTCTTCTGCATCGTAACCTTCTGCGAGACGAACGCTAGCGTGTTTGCCTGTTCTTGTAATGCGTGTGTTGACCTTCGAGACCTTTACATCTAGAAGGGTCTCGACTGCTTCTTTGATCTGTGGCTTTGTTGACTCGCGCCTTACGATGAATTCGAGTCTGTTACTATTCTGCTGACGTGGATCGTCGCCATCAGAGACCCTCCTGGCATCGAGAGTCTTCTCTGTGATCCATGGCATTTTTATTACTGCATAAGGGTCAACCATTGAATTCACCTCATCTCCCCTATTGCCTTCTTGGTCCAAACGGTTAGGCGTCCGATGTCGCCACCCGGTGCGAGATCTTCTGCACACAGGTCCCTTGCAGCGACAACATCGACCCCGGGTATGTTTCGAGCCGCCTTGGAGAGCGCTCCCGTTTGCGATACCACCAGAAGGACTGATTTTGGAGTCCTTCTTCTTCGGCCCCTCATCTTGCCCTTGCCAGCGCGTATTGAGCGACCGTTCTTGGCCCTGTCCAGATCGTCACCTAGCCCTAGCCCTTGCATCATAGCAACGAATTTCCTTGTTGCATGTGCGAGGGGGATTGATTCGGGATCGTGGGCATCTGTTTCGCCATCTTTGACCTCAGTATACTTGTCGATTATTATCGGGAATCTGAGGGATTCGTCAAATCTGTGACCCCTGGATGCGACGATTTCAGCGTTGCAAGTTGCTGCGATAGCGGAATCTCTAGCGATTCTCTTTTGCTTGGAATTAAATTTCATACTCCAATCTTTCTCTACGAGGGGGCCATGTGCTCTCCTGCCTCCTCTAGTGTGAGGATTTTGAGCTGCTGTTCTCTGACCCGTCTTCCTCATGATTCTAGAAACGCCTCGACCCTTGCCCCACCATTCTACAGAATGCTTCATTCCAGCTTGTGGGGCCCTCTTGCCGCCGTGTGTTCTATGTCCGTAGGGTTGCCGCCTATTTGCTCTTGATGAATGGACTGCACCCTTCACCATATCTTCGCGAATGTCGGATGAGAATGATTCGGGCAGTTCGACTTTCGACCCGTTCTCTACTGAAACCTCATAGGTCTCGGAAAGAAGGCCTGTATCAACCTCTATCTGTGAGATTTCATTGTTTAGAGAGTATGATGTGGCCTTCATTCAATCACACTCCCTGCTTGGATGCCGTACTCACATAGGCCAGATCTACGGGATGGGCATTTTTCCTTGGACGGATGGGGTCTCGGAGACGAAGAAGCCGCTTTGCTGGGCCTGGAAGGCTCCCTTGAACAAGAACGTACGAGTTCCGAACCTCTCCGTAATTCAGGAAGCCGCCTGCAGGAGTTATCTCATTGCTCTCAGGGTTAGATATCCTCAGCAGGCGCTTATTGAGTTCAGTTCTTTGATGGTAGCCTACTTGGCCTGCTTGAGGCACTGTAGAACGCACATAGCCTGTCCCGAAGTCACCAAGATTGCCTGCTTGGCGTCGTCTCTTGCTGTTCTTATGGCTGAGCAATTTTACGCCCCATCGCTTAACGGAACCTTGGAAACCCTTGCCTTTCGTGATTCCTATTACGTCAATCTCCTGGCCGTCTTCCCAGACATCATCGATTGTTATCTCGGACCCCAATCTTTCACGGGCCCATTCCAATTTCTCAGAGGTTGTTCCCCCAACAAGATTGAGTTCCATGATTTCGGCTGTTTTGCTAGAAGTGCCGCTTACCAGTTGTGGCTGTGTTGCTGCGATTATCCGAACTTCGATGAGTTCGCTCGCAAGGAGTGCATCATAGGCTGCTTGATTGAATCCTACAGTTCTCTTGGGTATTCTGCCAGCTCGCTTGGCTGGCTTGCGGCCCTCCGAAGCATCCCTCTCTCCACGAGTCGTATTGGCTAGTCTTGGGGTGATCCCGTTTGGAAGGTCATCTGGTTCACACCAAACCTCTCCAGAAGTTCGAAGGCCGTATGGGTCCATCACATAACCGCGTACGCCAAGAATCTTCATCGGAGGAGTTTCAACTACAGTAACTGCTTTTCTGACTTCTTGGCCTGCGCT
>JAZANC010000132.1:0-17300 GCA_036228805.1 Thermoplasmatota archaeon | reverse complement strand
CAGAATACTGACCACGCTCAAGGATGTGGGACTTGGCTACATCCGTTTAGGCCAACCCGCTACAACGCTCTCCGGCGGTGAGGCCCAGCGAGTCAAACTTGCAACAGAACTCCACAGGCCTCCTAAGAGGCACACTTTCTACATCCTAGACGAGCCCACGACAGGCCTTTCACTATTCGATGTGCACCAGTTGATCGACGTTCTTCTGAGAATCCGGTCAAACGGACACACTGTCGTAATCGTCGAGCATCATCTGGACGTAGTGAAATCATGTGACTGGATCATAGACTTGGGCCCGGAGGGCGGCGTCAGAGGGGGCGGGATAATTGCGCAGGGCACTCCGGAGCAAGTAGCGTCCGTGGAAGAAAGCCACACAGGTCGGCATCTAAGAGAACTCCTGTGAAATCCAGATCCGAGCACAAAGCCATACAGCGTGATTGAAATTCCCTAACTCCCTCGCGCACCTATGTATCGCTCAGGAAACCCCACATTGCGGGACTCAACATTTCAGAACTCAACATACCAGGGAGCCCCTTGGTGGAATTCTAATCAGACCCAATCGATGACGATCGAAGGGGTGGCGGAGAAGACAGGCGCACTCCTGCTCATTACTGCGACAGTGGCTCTCGCCACTGCATTTACAGCTACCCCCGAATCAGCCTTTTTATTCATCATATTGGGGATTTTGGGGTCTTTCGTCCTTTGGTTGTTCATCGTCTTCAAGAGGTCCATCAACCCTGGCCTGATTTGTGCATATTCAGCATTCGAGGGCCTGTTCATCGGAGGAATCACGTGGCTTTTCGAGGTGGCCCTCGATCTACCGGGGATAGGTATTATCGCAGCAGCACTTACTTTCACCATACTCGCTGCCATGCTTGCCATTTATCGCGCGGGTCTGATAGCTTGGAATAGGAATCTTGCTATAGCTGTGGCTTCTTCTGTCGTTGCTATAATTTTGATTTACATTGTATCCATCATCGGGGCGCTTACGGGAGCATATTCAGTTCCATACATCCACGATGCGACGCCCATAGGGATAGCTTTCTCACTGTTCGTAATTGCAATAGGGGCCCTATGCCTTGTTGCAGATTTCGACTTCATCGAACGAGGCGTCCAATCAGGAGCCCGGAAAGAGTTGGAGTGGATGGCGGCCTTCGGCCTCATGGTGACGCTTGTGTGGTTGTACGTCGAGATTCTAAGATTGCTAGCAAAGATCGCGATGTACACGAGGCGCTAAGCGATGGAAACGGACCTGATCCTCGCATCTGTGTTCGCCGGCCTACTACTCGCCATCATCGAGGGGATCAAACCCGGCCCGCTACTCACCATGGTAATCAGGGAGACACTTTCTGGGGATTTGCGTTCAGGACTTTGGACTGCAACGGCACCGATATTCACTGACGGGCCGCTCATAATCGTGAGCTTCTTCTTCGCCTCATTGATCGCGGATAATCCCAGCGTGTTGGTCGTGATTTCAATTTTGGGCGCTGCATTCATGCTCAAAATGGGTATTGAGTGCTTCAAGATAGAACCGCCCTCGATCGCGATACTTCTGGAACCCATATCGAGTAGAAGGGCCTTCGGAAGAGGAATCTTGACCAACCTCCTGAACCCGAATGTCTACGTCTTCTGGTTCCTCATCGGCGGGCCGATCATGGCCGCTTCAGTAGAGACGGAACCGCTCGCCCCGATTGCCTATGCTGTTTCGTTCATACTCTGCATAATCCTGGTTAAATGCGCAGTTGCGTTCATGATTTACAGTTTGAGGGATGGAATGCCAATCCACATCTACAAGGCCGTACTGGCTGCTTGTGGAATCGCCATGATTCTATTCGCGGCTGGATATCTAGGCTTTGCATGGACGCAGATTCAGGCAATGTAATCAGCAGAGAACCGCTTGTTTGAAATCGATGTCGTGATTCCACAAGAGTAGTAGGCATGCGAACACTGGGCGAAATCAAGCGAAGAGCATTCCCTTTGATGATATTGGGGATGATGCTGGTACCTGCATTGGCCGCAGCATCGCCATCAGTCTCCAACGTCGATACCACCAACACGCAAAATGACCATTCCGATGACTGGTGGGAGAGCACAACAATGGATTCGGACGGAGATTACATCCATGACGCTATTTGGATAGCTGCTCAGAATAACCACTACGAGTATCTCGATGAGAATAACAAGATTTCAGTGATAGTCGATTTTGACCATACACCCACTTTGGCCGACCAATCCATGCTCGAGAACAATCTTGGATTCGAGACACAATTTCGCTATTGGCTGATAGACTCAGTCGCAGGAAAAATAGATCTAGACAGAATACCGGATTTGGTAGATCTACCAGGAGTCGTTTTCGTAGAACTAGACGCGCGTCTAGGAATTCAGATGGAAGAAGTCGTCCCAACCCACGGCGTCGATCTTGTCTGGCAGGACACAGGATACACTGGCGACGGGATAACTATGGCAATCATCGACACCGGAATTGACGGTAACCACACGGCTCTAGACGATTTAGATGATGACAACACGACAAATGACCCCAAAATAGTAGCATTCTATGATGCGATTAACCACCCTGAAGCAACGAACGGAACGGAGATATTCCCCTATGACGACAATGGTCACGGTACTCACTGTGCAGGCATCACAGCCGGGACCGGCGCTCCTAACTATCAGCACGTTGGCGTAGCGCCCCGTGCAAATTTAGTGGGGGTCAAGGTATTGGACGGGGGTGGAAGCGGTTCATTCGCCGCAGTAATGGCTGGAATGGAATGGACAGTCGAGAAGAGACATGAGTTCAACATCAGAGCAGCCAGCATGAGCCTCGGCGCTCTCACAGGAGCAATCGAATGGACCTCATCAGAGGAAGAATCAGTCAACAGAATGGCAAATGAAATGATGAGAGCGGGAGTCACACTGTTCATCGCAGCCGGAAACAGCGGAGGAACTGCTACAATAGGGACCCCAGGGAGTGCAGAGGACGTCATCACTGTGGGTTCACTTGACAAAGACACAGCCATCGCGGTCTACTCAAGCCAAGGCCCAACGGAGGAGGGCAGAGTCAAACCAAACGTCGCATTTGTCGGAAGCAGCGTCAATGCACCCGACGCCAACACTGGAGATGGATACGTGGCGTTGTCTGGAACCAGCATGGCAACACCCGGTGCTGCTGGCGTCGCTGTTCTGATGTACCAAGCAAATCCAGATTTGAGCCCCTTCGATGTGCGCAACATAATGCAAGAGACATCAACGTACAGGCAATGTCATTACATGCTTGCGAATGAGCCATGTGCAGAGGATCTCATACCAAAGAACAGGCAAAACAACGTCTACGGACACGGCCATGTGAATGCGCAACCCGCCGTCGAAGAGGCTGCTAACTACTTCTACGAACTAAGCATGTCACTGAATGTGACGCTCTCCACAGAGTATGGGGCCAACAACCGTGTTCACATCGATCAGGGGGAAGCTGTCGAATTCAATCTCGCCGGCGGCGCCCAGAGAGTCCAATGGCGAACATGGGACATGAGAGATAACTGGATGGATCTGGCCGATTTCAACCCTGGTGATGAGACATTCGAGGTGACTCACGGATTGCTTGTAGACCGGCTCAAATTCCTTCCGAACAATACTGTGGAGGGGCATCAAGTGATTCTCGTTCGTGCGATTGCAGATGACAAGGCCTCCACGAACTTAGCAGTTGGTGTGCACATAATGGGAGGGGAGAAGATCGAGACGTTGGAATCGGATGGCTCCCTACTCGGCCTGCTTGTTGGTTTGCTTGCACTGCTCGTGTTGGTGCTGTTCGGTGCATTGATTTTCATAGGGTTGCTTATTAGAAAAGAACGAACATCCGAGACATATTACGAATATGATGACACATATCCTGAACACGTCGAGGACCCAGACCTGGAAGGCGGGTCATATGCCGATAAGTCTGAATGATGAGGGAAAGAACCTCATTAATCGAATGTTCTTCCAACAAACATGCACAGAGAAATGCCGCAGGTCGTAATCCTCGCAGGGGGGCTCGGAACTCGTTTAGGTGATATCACCAAAGAGACTCCAAAATCGTTGGTAAATGTGTATGGCAAGCCGATACTAACCCACATACTGGATTGGGCGCAGCTCCAAGGGTGTAACAAGGCACTGATTTTGACGGGCCATCTAAGTGAGAAGTTCAGACATTACAGTCACAGCAACATGAGCTTGACCTTCCACGAGGAGACCGAACCACTCGGTACAGGCGGAGCACTTTGGAACGCTGTAGATCATTTAGAAGATGAATTCATACTACTGTGGGGCGACGACTTCCATCCCATCGACTACTCACGACTCGTTAGGCAACATAGAACAAGTCGAGCACCCATTACAATGACAGTCACCGAGACATCGCAACACTTCAACCTTGAACATCGGGATGGAAAGATCGTTGCCTATGACAAGGAAATAATACGGCCAAACTTCAATGGATATGAAGCTGGTACCAGCATGGTCAACAAAGCAGCGGTCCAAAAATATGGGAAAGATGGGAAATGGAGTTGGGAAGAAACCGTGTACCCAACTCTCTCTGGAGAGATAGGGGCGCACCTCGACGATACCCCGTTTTGGGATATGGGGACCCCGGAGCGTCTAGCAAGCCTAGAGAACTTCTTCAAGACGCGCTGAACCAGAAGAGACAACAACCGGTATCGACGGAAGGACCTCTTCATTCTCGACAAGAACGAGAATCATCCCACCGAATCCCCCGCCCATCATACGAGCGCCCAAAACTCCGTCCATTTGCTGTAAGCCATCAACCATACGATCTATTTCGGTCAAACTAACCCCGAGGGAAATCAAAGAGGAATGACTCTCGTTCAGTAATCGCCCCAGATGTTCAGCTGACGCCCCTCTCGAATCCAGAACCCTCCGTACCTCATTCACCACATGCTCCTCCGAATAGGCACTCCCCTTACTATAATCTGTAGATGAGAGGGCCCTACTGATTCCGGAATCAACCAACTTGAAAATCCACGATGCGGGCAGAGGGACATGTTCCATAGAGAGATCCGAGAAATCGACTAGGACCGCGTGCCCCTTCTTTGAGAAAACCATCGCAATTTGATCCAGAAGACCACAATCGTTCTCCAGCACGGCCCGCTCAATCCTACGAGCCTCCCTGCAAGTCTCAATTCCCTCGTTCACACCTCTAGCACACAACACAACCGCTACACACAGCGCAGCCGACGAGGACATCCCCTTTCCAATGGGTATCCGACTCTTGACCGTCAGGTCGGCCGGCCAGCCCCCCGTCTCCTTCCACAAACGGATAACCAAATCATCACCAGAATACCCCTCTTCTCTCCGCATTGCATCCATGACGAGGCATTCGCTGGTAGTGAATGGAAGTGAAAGACCGCCATGGTTATCCACGTGCTCTCCGATAATATTGACCCTGGCCGGCACAATGGCACGCCTGTGCATGTCATGCGCTCTCCGTCATTTAGCAGATGTCTTCTTCGGTCAAAGGGTCGAGTTTCCACCCAATGGCATGTCTGGAAGAGGTCCCATGCCTCTGAGATTCGGCCCCTTCGCTAAAGTGCCGAAGATTCCCAACTCCCCTGCCACATTGTGTGCGAGACCGAACCATACTCTTCCGTGCTGATCGATTATGATGTCGTTGAAGTCACCGAAACCACCGCACCGATCGTACCCACAATCGCTCTTGGAGTCCTCCAAAGGATCGTCGAAGCCATTGAGTTGAACCGTGGTTATCAGTGGCTGTTCAGCGAAGACGTCAGTTATGACGCTAAGATAGCCGTTCCAAGTCGCACCGCCATCGAATGTTCCAATATACCCCATAGCCACCTGCCCACTTCCTCCTGCTGCGATAACAGGGAAACCAGTTCCATTGAGTCCTATCGGAGGAGCGATCATTATCGCATCGCTCCAACTCCCCCCTTCATCAGTGGAGTATGAGTAGTAAGGCATGTTGTCAATCCCCATCCACATTGCGTGGACGTTATCTGCCTCATCAGCGAAAACCTGAGCCTCTTCGAAGTTCCAAGTTTCAGCCGTACCCGAAACCTCCGTTGGCAATGGGTGCTCAGTCCAGGTTATCCCTCCATCAGTGCTTCTGTAGACAGAGTACCCCTCTCCTCCATCACAGCCTCGGTGCCCTCTGTAGAAATTTCCATTGTCTGAACCAACCATATGCCCAGTCAAACCACCACTTTCACAGTCTGAAGGAGTACCTGGAAGCTCAGGCCCCCATGTGAGTCCCCCATCATTGCTTGCAGAGCATACCGGATAGGGGTAATTGCCGTTGACACAAAACACCCACGTTGTAGGGTGAGCGAATGCTGGATAGGGCGACGAAGCTATCGTTTGATGATCTTGAACAGACCACCCAGTTGCAACCGAGGGCCCGAACCACGACCCCCCTTCGTTATCCGACCACTCAACCGTCATCCCCAACAGGGCATGCATGTCGAACTTCATGATCCGATCAGTCCACGGATCCACGTAGACGTACGGGTCATTGCTGTTCGGAACAGGCGCTAGAGCATCGTACACATTCACACACGCATAATCACTTACATTTACCATGCCAATCAAACCCGAGCACTGCACTATTGCTGTGGAGCCTGCAGGACCGTTCCCGTAACTAGACATGTACAGGTTGTCAGAAGAAGTGACGCCTATCGTAGGCTCGAAAGTCGTCATTCCTATCCCGAAATAAGTCCCCTCTGTGCAAACAGGGGCATTAGAACCCTCTAGGATAGGCACGAAGTCATCCGGAGTCTCTGTGAACCAAGGGGAAGTAGTTGCATCTGTTGCGTTGGCATAGTGGTACCACGTGGTCTCCGGAATTCCTTCTTCACAAAGCTCCTCGAACGGGCTACCAAGCACACTCTTTACAATTCCCCCACCCGAGAAGCAGCCGCTCAAAGCCCCTGAAAACATCAACAGGACTACCCCTAGAGTCTTGATGCGCATGCCTATCGCGCAGCCTCCACATTCATCAGATGTGCGGATTCACAGCCATTCAGAGTCAAAGATAGGGCCGAATGTGTCCACCACGGATTTCCGAGGCTCTTCCCACTCCATCCCGAGATCCGACTCAGCAGGGCTGGAATCCCAGTTCAAAACAGTTCCAAGATGCGTTCTGGCCCAGTTAATGCTGGCAGATGGGTGGAATGCGGCGGCAATCAGAGCCAACGGGTAGGGAATAGGCAAACGGGGCCATTTGTGATCTGGGTAAGATGCTCTTAACTCCCTTACTACGTCTTTCATCCACATCGACCCAGAGGTCACAAGATATCTGCCCCCGTCTTCACCCATTTCCAAGGCGCGAACATGCGCCTCCCCAACATCTCTCACATCTACGATGTTGATGTTCATTGGGATTATGGCTGGAATGCTACGCCTCGCGAGCATCATCAGAATGGTAAGGGACCCCCTTAGATGGTACTTCGATAATGGCGGTCCGAATACCATGCAGGGGTGTAACGTTCTCAAGACCCGTCCTTCTTGAATGCCGCACTCTTCATGCCATCTTCTTATTTCCCTCTCAGCAAGGACCTTTGCGAGACCATATGGGTTGTTTTCGATCGTTGCGTCATCTGCCCATGTATCTGTAGTGAGTGTTGCACCGTTTTCCCATCGCATCGGTCGTATGGCAGCTGTTGATGACGTATGTACGACGGTCATCACCGAGGGGGTTTCTTTGAGCGCGGCAATTACGTTTTGAGTGCCAATTAGACTAGGGTTGACAATTTTCGATTGTGGATCTGAAGCCCTAATCATCACAGTGGCAGCAGTATGTATCAAATCACTACAACCGCTCATCAAATTTCGAACATCATCAATCTCAAGAACGTCCGTTGACACGATGTCCAATTGCCCAGGGTATCGAGACCCCATCTCCTCTAGATGCCCGATTCTTTCCGTGTTGTGCGGTTCTCTAGCACCGGCGCGGACATGATATCCGCGATCTAGCAAGATCTGAACCACATGACTCCCAATGTACCCATTGGCACCCGTGACAGCGACAACTCGGTCCATGTTCATACCCTCTCCTATGAACAATACAAAATCACGTTTTACCTAACTCAAGTCTTCACTGAGGCGTTCTAACAATTCTTGGAGGTCTTCGTCATCCGGAATCAACGTCGCGGCCTCCTGTGCTGCGAAGAGAGCCGAATTCATCTGCCCGAGCTCAAGGTGAGCTCTTGCGAGATTGGTCCATGCAACCCCCCTCTCGCCATATTTCTCCGAATTGATAGCCCCCCTGAACCACTCAATCGAGAACTTAGCATCGCCCTTGTTTAGCATCGCCTCTCCAACCTCATTCCACGACCCCCCAAATCTAGGATCCGTCTCGATGGCTTTGCGCTGCCACGCCAGGGAATCCAAATCATCTTCTCTGAATGTCATGCCTAGAAAACTAGCCGCCTCTGAAGAAGGAGCGATTCTGAACGACGAGCCATGATGTTCTGCAGCTAACCTGCTGATGCCTAGCCTTTGTAGAACATGCCCCATTCTGAACAAGTCCTCAGCAATCGAGAAACGAGCGTCATCTCGAATTTCTTTGGCCCCAAAACCGGTTCCCAAGGAGTCCCAAGTCGTCTCGATCAATTGTAAGAGTATCAACGGACCAAGCCTGTCTCTGATAGGATCTTGATTGGCTGCCTTCCAAGCATCATCCACGCTCCACGCGCCCCGCAATCCGACCTCCTCAGAGATTGAGATACTTTCAGAGGCGCAAAGACATTCAATCACATATTCAGGAAAGGGGTCCACATTCCATATAGCCATCTTCTGCGCCATGAAACCGCCTTCATTACGCTGCACAGATTGCACCATGGTCCCCGCATCTTCTATCACAGGGACGATTGCACATCCTCCTCTTGCCATGGTTTGCAGGATTGCCATTGGAGGCTCATTCACACCCCCTGTGACCAAAATTCTGTCCCATCCAGCTAGGGGGGAATCATCCAGATGGGAACCAATCATGCGCCATTCTATCTCACAACCAAGTGCATCAGCGACATGATCTAGCCTCAGATGCCTCCACCTGGTTTGCAGACTGTCCAAGCGCCGTTCCACCGTCTCGACGACTCTTATTCTTCTAGCACCAAGCTGCATCGTCAATTCCGTCCACCAATTCCCTCTTGGTCCTACGATCAGAACATCATCTCCTTGGTGGATATCCAACGCTTGAAGAATCTGTATTGTCTCATACATCCCTGGAAGAAGAGACTGATGTAGAGAAACATCTTCCCACCAAGGCACTCTCAAAGCACTTGTTTCGATGTTCAAATCCTCGACTCCAGCGGGAAGAGGCAGAGAATGATACCCTCTGGAAGATCGAAGCAAGGCATCGTGAACAGGTCCGGATTCAAGAACACCCATCTCGAAAAAGGCCTGAACCATCCTATCGTGATCTGATAGTGTGGGCCAACGACTCACCTTGGGCAAATCACCCAAACGGGCCCCACCTGACGCCTCCCAATCATCTTCCATGGCCAAGCAATGACGAATCAAGGCACTTGAATGAAACCCCTAACCGCGCGGCGCGTGCATCATCTGCAAAGGCTATCGACAGAAGGGGCAACTAAGCTCATGCGTACCTCCGAAGTCGCCGCATCTTCTGCCGTAGCTTCTCCAGATAAGACTAGAATGCCGTGCACCCCAGAAGCATCGGCCATTGCCATGTCTGTGTATATTCTATCCCCAACCATCGCGCAGCATTCCACATCCAACCCCAATTCACCAATCATGCCCAGAATCATACTTGGATTCGGCTTACCGCATATCTTCACTGGCCTCACGCCGGTGGTCGTCTCGAATAGTGAAAGATATGCCCCAACGTCAGGCAGGCCCCCGACCGGTGAAGGGCAGACCAGATCAGGATGGCTGGCTACAAGAGGGACGCCTGCATGCAGATACATGGAAGCATCACTCAATTTCTGATACGTTATCTCCGTGTCGTATCCCAACACCACTGCTTGGGGACTTTTGGACTGTGTACGAATGCCCCTCGCCTCGAGCATCTCCCCCATCCCCTGTGTTCCTACAAGGAAGGTGTCGTCAATCCCCTCGGCTTCCAACCAATTCAGAAGATCATGAGTTGAAAGGAGAACCTCTTCCTCCCTTGCAGGAATACCAAGACGTGTCAATTTCTTGAGATATTGCGAAACAGAACGACTGGAGTTGTTGGATAAGAAAAACCGCTTCACACCCCGCTGATCAAGTCTGTCTAAGAATTCAGAAGCACCTTCTATCAACTCCCCCCCCAGATAGATTGTACCATCCAGATCGAGGAATACAGCCTCTATCCCCTCCATTCTTTCGTCAATAGCCATAAACTCAAACCTCAGGGTAGAACGATGGTTTTGAACAGGAACCATTTGCTGTAGAGATTTTCCTGGCTTTCCTTACTCGCTATCATTTCAGTGAGTATTTCCCCTATCTTTGGCTTCTTAGAAGCGCGACGGACGAACCAACTCATCAATCGCTTTCTTTTCACCATCCCCTGTAACCGATATGAGTTGCTAAGCTCATTGCCGAGCTCTCCCCACAATGCCTCCATGTACGCTGTAGCCTGATCTGCCGGGAAACCCATCGAATGCTCTTTTGAATCGAAGAACTGAGTTGTGAGTTTGGCTGATAGGAGAGCGTTGCCAATGCCCTCGCCCGTGAAAGGATCCACCAGGCTGGCCGAATCACCAACGCACATGGCGCCTGCCATCGCACCGCGTCGTGGTTGAAATGACGGCGGGGACTTTCTAGGGGATCCGAAAGGAAGTTGCCAACCACGACCACTCCCCTTTACCATCTGTGCCCCTTTGAAACGATGACTGAAACGATCGGACTCACTGGTGATCCATTTCTGCATCTTTTTCAGCGAAGAACGCATACCATCTTGTTTTCGTTGTTCTGAAATCACCATTCCCACACCCACATTCACAACATTCTCATTCACAGGGAAGATCCAGAAGTAGCCAGGGTTGACCTCATCGATAAAATGGATCTCTATCGGGCCAGTTCCGCTGTTACAGCCCTCAACCCCCGTCCAGTACTCCCTATATCCACCACAGAAGTGCTCATCATCACGGAAAGGCTCGTTGAATACAGAATCAGTGATCTTCTTTGCAACAGGGCAATTATACCCTGCAGCGCCGATTGTTAGAGGCGCCTGGAAACTCAGGAGGCGACCCTCTTTTTTCGAACCTAAATATCCAGTTATCCCTGTTATTGCAGGCCCATTTGAGAGATTCTCTACCTCGACCTCTGTGACTGAGAAACCCTGAATGACAGCCCCATCATTCTCCATGACAAGCTCAGAGGCTTGCTTGAACATCATGTAATCGAACTGCATTCGAGGTAGGGCATATCCGGCCTCCAATCGTTCGAAACTCTCTTCCGGAAGCATCACACGGACCTCAGACCCATCCGATGAGGAGAAAATGATCGAGTCCACGCGGAAGTGAGGCGTTTGCTCTATCATCGGTTTAACACCCAATTCAGCAACATGCGATAGCGACTTTCCACCGACAGCATCTCCGCATATCTTGTCCCTCGGCCATACCTCCTTCTCTAGGAGCAGGACTCTAGAGCCGGCCATCGAATGATAACACGCAGCAGCTGAACCACCCGGCCCACCCCCCACCACGATCACATCAAATGCACTTCCTGATTCCGGGATAGGCCCCGTTTCGATGGGCTTCTTCCACGCCTCCATGTCGCCCATTGACCCGTCATGTTCAGCCCTTAGACTTCAACATTCACCACTGAGTTGATGGTTACACCACGCACCACCCCTGGTATGGGTGACGGCATCATGATGGTACAAACCACTCTCCCCGGAGAAATGAATGAAGCAGAATTGGGCCAATGGTGCCAAGATTTGATCGATTCAAACCTAGCAGCATGCATCGATATGAAAAAAGTCAGATCGATTTTTAGATGGGATCAAGAAGTAGTCAGTGAATTTGAATGGCAGGTACAAATGGTAACTTCGGTTATGACAAAAGACGGTTTGGTATCCAGAGTAAAATCATCCCACCCCTATGACGTTCCTGAAATCACCTGGTGGCCTGCGGAAGCCATCCAGGAGTACTCGGATTGGGTGAATAAAAGAGAAGCCCGACTCAAATGAAGAAGACGAGCAAAATGGTGGGATCACAACTCATGAACGGAGAGCCCCAATTAAAACTCGGGAAAGACGTCCCAGTCACTTGGTGGAGCTCGAATGAAACACTGACCATGACCCCCGAGCCGCCAACGGTACTCATCCTTCTGATCGGATTGTTCCTGTTCGGCCTCGGAGATGCGGTGATCATCAGTGCGAAGTGGGGGGTTGCCCCATGGACGGTTCTTGCGGATGGAATAGCGCAGCGACTGGATCTGACTATCGGGGTGGCAACCTTCCTCGTCAGTATTGCGGTCCTCTTTCTTTGGATACCTCTGCGCGAAAGACCCGGGATCGGGACACTCCTCAACATAATCATCATCGCAGGCACCATTGATCTAGCGCTCCCCTATCTTGGAGAGTCTCAGAACCCATCAAATTCGATCTTTAGAGTACTTTTTGGGACGGCACTCATAGGAATAGGCAGCGCGCTGTACCTCACTTGCAATTTAGGCCCAGGCCCCAGAGACGGCTGGATGACGGGCATACACAGGGCAACAGGCTACCCAATCGGAATCGTCCGAGGCACGATAGAGGCCTCAGTCCTGATCGCAGGCTGGCTTCTTGGCGGAGATTTGTGGTATGGAACGTTGATATTTGCAGTATTCATAGGCCCTGCAGTTGCTGTTTTTCTGAGAATAACCTCGAAAATAGCCTCAGATCAAGGGCCCGAGATGAACACCGGTTAGAATCACAATAGTCGAGAATACAGTAATCAAAATGTTATCATCAATCGCCCCGAATTCGTATCTTTCCACATATGTGGCCACAATTGCCGCAATTACACCCCATACTGGAATAGAAGGCTCAGCAACCATGCCAACATACCATCCAATCGGGGCGCTAACGATGAACATGAACACATTCCCAATCGCACTCTTGGACCTCTTTCGAATCACAGCATTCCTCACGATTCCTGTAACCCCATCACCAAATGCCATGAACAGCGAGGGCATTATGGCGAGCCAAGGATCATCCACTAACCACCAAATGACCGTGATCGAAGTCCACCACATTAGTGCGAATTTGACATCATTCTGATTCTGTTCTGTCTGGAACCAGAAGAGACGATTTCCACTCAAATGTGCAAACCATGTGAATACCATCAACAACGATCCGCATACCGCTGGATACCAAACATCTGTGAAAAGCAGGGGCACGGAAAAAGAACCGATTCCACCTGCCATCATATGGACAATTTTTCGATTGTAATACACTGCTCTGATATGTTCAACACCCCTTGAAATCATCATTTCGTAAGGCACTTTGGTAACAAACAGGATGAATACCACATACACACCGATGCCCAATGCCGCTAGGGGCTGCTGAGAAGCTTCAATCACGGCCATGGACCAACGCCCCGCCCCTCTGATTAAACGTCTTTCTAAACACATACTTCATTTTGGAAGGTGCTTGTCGAGAGGCATGGCTGCTGACGATGAGCATAGGCGATTCGCAACCAAGGCGGTGCATTCAGGGATGATAGAAGTCGAAGGATCCGCCACAACACCCATCTTTAGGACCTCGACATACAGGCTCACAGATGATAGGTACAAAGGATGGGCCGACGGACTCCATCACACTGTTGTTTACAGTAGAATATCCAGCATCAATTCAGAAGTGGTTTCTGCTAAGCTTGCTGCGTTAGAATGCGCGGAGGACGCCGAGGTATTTTCGAGTGGAATGGCGGCAATATCCACAACTCTGATGTCCTTTTTATCGAAAGGTGATCATATAGTGGCCACTCCAGATTGTTACGGCGGCACGTACGGCCTCCTCACCGAGATCCTTCCTAGAATGGGTATAGAGGTCACTATGGCTGATGTGAGGCAACCTTCGTCCTATGAGGCAGCCATTCAGGAAAACACCAAGATTCTCTATACAGAGACGATGACAAACCCCACTCTCAAAATTTGCGACTTAAGTGCCATTGCAGAAATTGCCAAGAAAAACGGCCTGATTTCAATCGTGGATAACACATTCGCATCACCATGGTCTTGCAATCCCGTCAAAATGGGCTTTGATATCGTGCTTCATTCTGGAACAAAATACCTGGGCGGGCACGCAGATTTGACGGCGGGCTTTGCCGCAGGCAGAAAGGACCTGATAGCACAGGTATTCCACAACAAAATCTACCTCGGCGGAGCGGCTGACCCAGAGATGTGTTATCTACTCGAAAGAGGAATGAGAACGCTGCATGCGAGGATGCCGATACACTCTTCCAACTCAGCCGAAATCGCACGAAGATTGGAATCTCACGACATGGTAGAAAAGGTCATTCACACATCACTAGAGACCCATCCAGATTATGACATAGCCCAAAGGGTGATGCCAAATGGCAGTGGGATGCTTGCCTTTGTCATCAAAGGAGGCGACGATTCCGCGCTGAAATTTATGAGGGCGCTAAATACGATCTTTGAAGCTACGAGCTTAGGCGGCGTTGAAAGCCTAGTTGAATGCCCCTTCAACTCCAGCCATATGTTCGTTCCAGAATCTGTCAGACACGAAGCAGGCGTGGTGCCGGGCTTCGTCAGAATGAGCATCGGGATAGAAGACGTCGACGACCTTTGGGCTGATATGTTCCAGGCACTAGACAAGGCTTCAGAGGCCCTCAAGGCTAGAGCCTGAGGGTGAGACATTGGATACGACCCTCCTCTACCTCGCACTCCTCTTCATCGTCCCAATGTGCTTCACACCCGGACCGAATAACGTCCTATGCGCAGCACACGGATCTCGATTCGGATTCAGAAGCACACTCCCTCTAATTGGCGGCATGGCCATCGGCTGGTCTACATTGGGCTTGGTGATCGCCGCAGGCACCGACATCATTGCACGCAATGAGGAAATTTTCGAGGTCCTTGGGATACTTGGCGCAGCTTACATTGCCTATCTAGGATACAAAATCGCTACATCGCCCCCTGCCAAGGATGCAAATTTATCAGAGGCACTTGGAGTTAGAACTGGGATATTCTTACAGATTGTCAACGGCAAGGCGTGGATCCACTTTCTTGTGCTGATGACTACATTTGGAACCGTATTCGGCGAGAGTTACTCAGCGAAAGTCGCCCTTGTGGCCATGAATCTCATTTTCGGTCTGCCCGCTGTTATGACCTGGGCGGCCTTTGGCTCGTACCTTCGGAAGGTATTCTCCTCTGATCGAGCTGGCAGGACCTTGAATGCCCTCCTCGGAACTGCATTAGTCGCGGTAGCTCTGTGGATCGTGCTGTCAAGTTGAGTCAATCGAGACACCACATGCAGATGCTAGATCCATCATGGCATTTTTGTATCCCTCGGCAGAACTCTTGTTGCCTTCAAGAAGATCGATTCCCTCATCGTAAAGCCTTGATAAAAATGGGACCCAATCCCCGCCCTTGTCTTTGCTATCACCATCGAACCTCCAAGAGTCCGACTCAGTTTTGTTGTGCACTACCAACCAAGCCCAACCCATTGCTTGAAGAAGACCCTTCTGCTTCGAAGTAGAAGACACCGTAGAAGAAACCCCCGATCTAAATGAATCCCTGATAAGCCGGTCTGCAAATGAGAGGGGTGCTGGGAGGGTATCCCTTTCCCATGGCAGCATTCGAAGCCTATCATCGACTCCCCTGGATTCTCTAAGCTGACGAAGGAATGCCCCGAAGCCCTGTTTTCTCTTCGCTTGTTTAGCATGGATTTCCGAAGCCTCATCCTCGTCTATCCCGAACATCTCACCAAGCAGATACATACCGTGCTCTTTCCAAAGGGTCACGAGAATCGGATGGCATGCGGCCTCGTCGACGCGCACAACAGGCTCCTCGAGACTCTCGAATGTCCCATCTTCTTTCACATAAACACCCTCATCGAGACTATCCAGAATTATACTGAGAGCTTCACGTTCTATCTCCGAACCTTCGAGACTCTCCAGGAAACCCTCGCGATTGTCTTCTGAGAACCAAATGTTCCTACTCAGAAAACCCTCGTAAATTGAAGAGAGGATTCTCCGCCTGCAAATCTCTGCTATCGCGCCATCCAGGATTCTTGATGACATCCATTCATTCAGTGCGTGTTCCACCTCTTCCATGCCTTCTTTCGGGAGCGCCATATCCTCAGGCCACCCCTCAGGGCGCCAAACCCATTCTGCAGAGGCTATGGCAGGAACTCTCGGAGGCAGCATACCAAGAGCGATTGAGGGGATGAACGGCTGTTCCGTTTGACCCAATTCCTCTGCTGAGATTCCTAGTTCAGTGCCGTCATTGAACGACATAGATATCCACCCAGATTTAGTCGGCTCTCGATTTTTCAAGGTCTCCTCTGTAATTGATTTACCAGTGAATCCATGATCAGTCTCTTGTAAACCCAGGGGACTCCCTTTGAGAGACCATTTTACCCATTCTTTGGGAACATTTGCAACAGTGCCCGTGTAAACGAAACCCCCTTCCCATGAAAAGAAGTAATGTCCAGCTTTGGCATGCTCATCCCAAAGAAGAAGCCGCAGCCTGTGATTGGTGTGATTTTGTATTGCTGCCTGGTGGCCCTGTTTTCCATTTCCCCTGCGTAGATAACTTGCATTCCCGAACAACTGATTCTTGAACACCGAAACCGTGCTCCAATCTTCTTCGGAAGCGGCGAGAAGAGACCCTGCTAGAGCCCTAGAAACACCATCTCCCCTACGTTTCACCATCTTTCTCGACAGCCATTTTGTGTTATGCCGTTTCGCTGAAACGACATCTATCGAACGAAGGGTGTAAGCCATCGGATCACGCCAGGGACGCCCAAGATCAGTATCGATGCGAGGTAAAATGATTTCAGGATCCTCCAGGAGGGCCTCGAGATTGCGCTCAAGTCGTTTTTGTATTTCCTTGGATGCCTGCTTGATACCTCGAACTTTCACTCTCTGTTTTCTGTTCTTGTCCCCTGGGAACCTCACTTGAGCAGGGGCGCGCGCCATGACTCGCCGACCCCCCCTTCGTCCTTGATTCCGTCGGGTGCCTGCGCCCAACTAATCGCCAATGTGCATCCCGTCAAAACTCGACTGCTCAAGATCATCCATGGAGGAGGGAAGAATCAGGCAATGAATCCGGCCCCCTTTCACATCAGAAACACCCTTGAGATCGGTTGAGCACACCCTGAAGTCAACCATTCC
>JAZANC010000131.1:0-3771 GCA_036228805.1 Thermoplasmatota archaeon | reverse complement strand
ACCAGGCATCTGGGACATTAGGGCGAAGACTCCAATCAGGTCATCCCGAGGTCCCACTTGTTGACAGGGGTCAAACCCACATGATCCCGGTCGCCTGTAACGTGGTTACGATAGACGGCTTCAGCGGGCATTCGGACAGGAGGCAGTTGATGGACTACGTCAAAGCACTAAATCCGACTCCAAGACGCATAATCTGCCATCATGGCGATCCACAAACATGCAATGCATTCAGGCAAGGCCTTCGTGATGCGTTCAGAGTACAGACTCATGCACCTGCGAATCTCGAAACGATAAGGCTGATGTGATCATAGGATCGGTAGATCATCTGGTTCGATTTCTCGATCTTCTACTGAGAAAATCACGTCCTCGTAATCCGGAAGAGGATCAGGGTATTCCATCCCTGCCTCGGACCATGAACCACTTAATCCAATAGCCAGGAAGAGTGGAACAGTGAGCATCAGCGCCCACGCGGATGTGGTAAAAGATCCATTAGTGAATACGATGTACAAAGAAGATAGTGCGGCTCCCGATGCGATAAAGACACCGAAAAACCTCCTGATTCGCTCAGACCCCTCTTCCATATGACAACCGTCCCAGTCAACACTCATGAACCTCCTGTCTAAGTCAATATCACATGCCAACCACATACATTCTCGTTAGATGCTCCTGCGGTACTGCAACGGGAGCGATTCTCGGAAGACGAGCATCTTGTTCAAGATGTGGTTCTAGAGACACGCTTTCTACCGAGTCCACCTTCAATTCACCATCTAAACTGGCAGAGGCGGTGATGCTGGCTAATACGCCTGTCGAACTAAGAAGTGAGATGTTAGATCGAATTAATTCGAGTCACAAAAATCAGATTAATCAATCTGAAACATCCGATGGCGGCAAGGTGCTTGAAATTCTGAGAAAGGCGATGAGGAATGATGGACATATCGAGCGCAGAGACATAGATGAGAAGGGCAGTGAAGCGGGAATCGATGAGTCTGAGATGAGTAAAATCCTGTCTAAAGCAGAGGCGGAGGGAGTACTAGTCCGTACTGGCAAGGACGTCTGGAAATTGATCGAGCCCTAGGTTAGGTTCATTTCCTCCATGGTTCTGGGCGGGTCACTCACGGGCCTGTGGGTTAGTCTGGTCTATGCTAGATGCTTTGGGAGCATTTGACCCTGGTTCGAATCCAGGCAGGCCCACCATCATCCCACACACGCGAGTTTCATAGGTACAACCTACACGCCGGCGATGCATGACTGGTGGGGGGGGTGCCAATGGGAATTGGTTCACACAGGGCTTCAGCCTAGGAATCCTCGTCGCATGGTTCAAAGATGCGTCAATTATCGACTCATCCATAGTCTCGAATGCTCAGACCTCAGATATGGTGGTTTACGGAGCAGTATTTTCCCTTGCTTTCGGCTACATTGGCCGATTCTTGAGGATAGTGATGGATCATATTGAGTCAACAGAGTAAGAGTTAGATTAACCGTCACCCACTAGTATCGCTATCGCGTCCCTATCGAAAACAGATATCGCTCTTGAAATCGCATCCTCGGGTTCGAACCATTGAGCCTCCTCGATTTCATCATCTTTGGGAACTATCTCATCCTCCGCGCCATCGTAACTCGCCTTGTATGTGAATGAAATCCAGTCAATCCCCTCATCATTGAATATGGCCTCTCTAACTACGCTATTCTCTTTTTCCGATGTACTATCTCCGCATTCACCATTGTGGTCGGCAATTTGGATTTCTATACCAAGCTCTTCTCGAGCTTCCCTGACAGCTCCATCCCGCGGATGCTCGCCGTAATCCACAAATCCACCTGGAAGTGTCCAGTGTCCAGCAAAGAAACCCCTCGTGACCTTTGCCATCAAAACCTGTCCTTTCGGATTGATAAGAACCACTTTACTGACAACCCTGTGAAGCGTTCTGTAGACAGACTCCCGTGCAACAGGGTCAACAGCATCATCGGATATTATCGAATCTTTCCAAGCCCATTCAGATGGCCATGGTATGTCTGGAGTAGCTATCTCAATGCTTATTTTTCTATCACCGAGTGAAAAACAGTTCACTCTTCTTGGGGACCATTCTATTCCCATCTCACGAGCTTCTTCAGGAGTTGGAAGGCGAAGCATTTCTTCCGCAGAGAAACCCCTTCTTCCTTGTACGGGCAGACACGGACCCTTACCATTCAGGTCTACGAGGAGCAACCTGCCATCATGCTCGAGATGGGCATATCTCTCGAGCACCTAGCAATCACACCCCATAATTTAGTACATCAGTGAGCTGAGTTTTGTAAAACGAGCCAGATGCCTGTAGACTTTCAAGCTCTGATCCCTCAAGATCAAGCTCGACAATCCGTTCCACTCCATTCTTGCCGAGTACAACAGGAACACCGATGTAAACATCTTCCATTCCATATTCCCCATCCAGATACGCTGAGCAGGGGAGAAGTCGCTTTCGATCTTCTAGAACAGCCTCTGCCATGATGGCTGCCGCACTGCCTGGAGCATAGAATGCAGAGCCGCGCTCAAGTAACTTCACTATCTCGCCTCCTCCTCCAGCGGTCCTTTCTCCGATAGCCCGAATTGTGTCGGCGTCAAGTAGCTGAGTAATCGGTATCCCAGACACAGTGGTATACCTCGGAAGAGGAACCATGGTATCCCCGTGGCCGCCTAGAACCATTGCCTGGACATCTTCATTCGAGACGCCCAATTCTTCTGCTATGAAATGGGTCATTCTTGCAGAATCTAGTATGCCTGCTTGTCCGACTACTCTTTCAGCTGGAAATCCTGTGGTCTTCCACATGTGGTATGTCATTAGATCTAGAGGATTGGTGACTACGATTACTATGGAGTCGGGAGCATGCTCCATGATCCCCTTTCCCACTTCTGAGATGATTCCCGCGTTTTTGGAAATCAAGTCCTCACGAGTCATTCCTGGCTGTCGAGGGAAACCCGAAGTCACGACCACCACATCGGCCCCAGCTATGTCCTCATAGGACGAAGTGCCGGAAATCACTCCATCGTAGTTGAGGATTTGTCCTGCTTGACTCATGTCAAGTGCCTTGCCCTTGGCGAACCCCTCGAAGATATCCAGCATCACGATGTTCCCGAGTTTACGCTCAGCCAACGCAAATGCGCATGTAGCGCCAACATTCCCTGCTCCAATCACTGCTATGGTCCGACGTCCAGCGGGCATGTTCCTACCGATGAAGCAAGGGGTACTTGGGCTTTGGCGAGGTAGTCGTCAATAAGTCTCTCCTCCGACGTGTTCAAGAGTCGCCTTCGGAACCGAGCATCATCCCAAGGGAGCGGAATCCTGGAGTTGTAGACAATGCGTATCGGAGTCATCACTGAATCAGAAGGCGAGTCCAGGGTTGCCATTGCCCCTTCTTCGATAAGAAAACTTTCCAAGGCCGGATATGAAGTGGTCATCCAGGAGGGCGCGGGAAATCTTTCCAACTACTCGGATCAGGACTATTCTGATGCAGGTGCAATAGTGGTAGATAGAGAAGAGGCCCTGAAGTCCCCTTTCCTCATATGCGTCAGATTTCCAGAAGGAGTCGATTTCTTCGAAGGACAGGTCATCGCCTGTATCGCTGATCCATTCAGGCACCCGGAAAGGATCAAATTTTGCAACTCAAAAAAAGCAACTCTGTTGAGCATGGACATGATTCCCAGGAGACTCTCAAGAGCACAATCTATGGATGTCAACTCCAGTCAAGACAATCTTGCAGGTTACAAGGCTGTCTTGCTTGGGGCTTCGATGGTCCCCA
>JAZANC010000130.1:0-5239 GCA_036228805.1 Thermoplasmatota archaeon | reverse complement strand
CCGCCCACGTATATGTCGCCCACACTTTGACGGTCCCCTGTATCCGCATCATCGCACACGAAATAGACAACTGCATCCGCATTGCCGCTGTTTGAAATTGTAACATTTGCACCCCATCCGTCATTGATATCTGCAGAATTCACATCTGATCCTTCAATGGATGTCATTGAGATGCTCGGGGCTAACCATCCGACAATACCGGGAGCACCTTCAGAGGCATCTATGATCGTAAGATTCCAGTCGATCTCCAGACTTCCTCCGTAGTCGTTCATGGCAGGATCAGCATTCCAGGCGGTGCGGTACGATTCAGTTACAAGAATGGCCTTTTCAGACCAAACCGGTGACTCAGAGTACTCTTCTGAGTCAACAGCCCACCCTATTTCCACAACGCGTTCGGCACTCATGCCAATGGTCCCCATCCCGTTCTGATCCGATATCTGGGACCCAGAATTTTGTTGATTGTAACCGAGCCCATCTATCCTGTAGACAACGTCCGAAGCTTCGAAAATAACTCGTTGAGTGCCCACTCGCCTCTCCCAGCGATCCGTGAGGCCATCTGTCCAGTCCACATCTACGAAGTCAGAAAATGTCGAACCCCCCATTTGCACGTCGTGATCATCGAGGCTACCATTGATCGAAGTGCCATTGATTGAGATGGAAGCTGAGTTTTCTGTTGCAAGTATCGGCCCTGCATCATGAATCGACCCCCCCATTATCGAGGTATGCCCATTCATTATCCATCTGCCTCTATCGATATTGCTGGATGTTATCTCAACCGCTCCATTCGATTCAACCTCGTAACTAGGGTTTCCATAAGGGCGCATGTTGCGTGTTTGAAGATCATGTGATGGGATCTGAATGAAGTCTCCATCTCCATCGGGGTCTAGATTTATGGTGACTCCAGATATCCCCATGGAAGCAGATGGGATTCCTATTATGGTCACCCAAGTATCGCTATCCCCTGCGTCAAAAGTCAACTCAGCTGCCGACTCATTTCCATAGGCTGATTGACCATTTTCCGTGATGAACTCCATACCAAAGAATGAACCCTCATCAACAGCCTCGATTATGGCAGTAAATGATTCAGAGTAGTCTGAAGCCGGTATTAGGAATGCAGACCCGTCTTCCCCTAGCCCATATCCGAATCCGACTATGTCGTAGAGAGGCCCAGATGTGGTTATCGTCGATCCATCGATGATCAGCGCCCCGCCTTCTTCTACGGTTATACGCGAACCTTCTGCCATTGTAATTACCGAATTTTCGATAGTCAAAGACCCCCCATCCGCAATGACGATGTCTCCAGAATGTGTACGGTCAGTATCCCATATTATGTCCGAGTAAATGGTTTCACTCTGCGCCGAAGCATGGAATGAGCAGGTTATCAGCATGGTGAGCACGAGCATCGAGGCAAAGGTTCGCATGCCCCTCCGTGTGGCAGGACGGACATCAACCCCTCCCCATCCGGGGTATGTTCAAGCACGTGTCGGGGTGTCCGGAGGCATGGAAGTCACCATATTCCCTGCAGAGGACCTTAATGGAATAGCCCTGAATGTGGTGTCAGTAATCATCCTCTACGGGCCGGCATATCTCGCAAACACGGGCGCTATGCTCTTCGGGAAGTGGATGCCAGATCTTTTCGGATTCCAGAATCATAAGATCGATGCTGGAAAGACATGGTCCGACGGGAACAGGATTCTCGGAGATGGCAAATCTTGGGAGGGACTATTCGGGGGCGCACTCGTCTCAGCAGGCCTGATGCTACTTGCGCACATTCTCTGGGAAGGACACAATTCCGCATCCGAACGACCATTTTTGGATCCTTCTAGCTTGATTCCAGTAGACGCTTGGTATCACTTTGACGAGGGATGGGCTTCTGCCTTTCTAATCGGATTCATACTCGGCCTAGCTTGCATGGTCGGGGACAGCGTAGGGTCATTCATCAAGAGGCGAAGAGGCCTCAAACGAGAGGGAGAGATATCTTCACGGGCCCCTCTATTAGACACGCTACCATTCGCACTCGGGATATTGGGCACAACAGCCTTGCTTTTTCATGAGACCATATTCTTCCAATCATCCATCAGGCCGTATGTCGTCGCCCTACTAGTACTGACTCCCGTAATGCACAGAGTGACTAACATCCTCGGATACAAATTAGGCTTGAAGTCAGTGCCATACTGATGCATTTAGGTCATATGCCGTACGTCACATGGAGTGTCATGCGAGAGGGGACCGTACTGATCGTGGGCGGCGGCGGAAGAGAGCATGCCCTCGCAATCGGATTGGCACATTCAAAATCTGTCAGCGAAATACACGTGGCCCCAGGAAATGCAGGAACGTCCGTAATTGGCACGAATCACCCCGTCTCGGCCAGTGATATTCAGGGAATAACGAAACTCGCAGTTGAAATCGAAGCGAATCTTGTTGTAATCGGCCCAGAAGCTCCTCTCGTAGCGGGACTAGCCGATGAACTTCGTTCAATGGGAATACCCTGTTTCGGCCCTGGAGCCAGTGGAGCGATGATCGAAGGCTCCAAGCAGTATGCAAAGAAAATAATGAGTGAGCTCGGAATACCGACTGCCAAATCCGTGATGGTCCTAAATACAGATCAAGTATTAGAGGCACTACACTCCATGGGCCCGCCATGGGTCATTAAGAGAGACGGGCTCGCTGCTGGTAAAGGAGTAACTGTGACGTCCGATATCGAGGAGGCAGAATATGCAGCCTCTTCGGCTATCGGGAAAGATGATTCCGTATTGATCGAGTCCTTCCTGGAGGGCGAAGAAGCATCACTTCTGGTTTTGATGGATGAATCAGATTTCGCCGTACTTCCCGCCAGCCAAGATCACAAAAGGCTGAACGACGGCGACAACGGCCCGAATACAGGGGGCATGGGCGCCTATGCTCCCGCACCTGTCGCTGAAAATTCCGTCATCGAACGAGCGATATCCAGCATCATCGTTCCGATGCACGAATATTTCTCTAGGAGCGAAAGCCCCTACAGAGGCTGTCTTTACGTGGGTCTGATGATTAGGGACGGTGCTCCAAGCGTGGTTGAATTTAACGCAAGATTGGGGGATCCAGAGACGCAGGTCACAATCCCTCTCATAGAATCTGATTTGGGACTTCTCTTGCTGTCCGTAGCTCAAGGCAAACTAGGAGAATTCGATTTGAAGATAAGCGAAAACCACGCTGCTACAGTGGTTCTTGCATCTGAAGGATACCCTCACAATCCAGCTAAGGGGAGGGAGATATCGGGGCTTGAAGGAATGCGGTTTGACGGGGAGACAATCATTCACCACGCAGGAACAAAACTGTCGAATGGCAAGATAACGTCCTCCGGAGGAAGGGTGCTAAGTGCAACAGGTATCGCCGAGAGTCTCAGCGAGGCTATCGAGGCTGCATACGGAGCAATCTCTCAGGTCAATTTGGAAGGTGGCCATTTCCGCAAAGACATCGGTTCACGGGCCCTCGACAGACCTCATTCGGCCCCAAAATCGAAAGACTAGGGCAGATATCCGCACCGTCCCGCTTAAATGCAGCAGCAAGGTGGCCGCGATGCTGGACAGCCTCGGCTGTACTGGGTGAATAGAATGGAAGACAAGAACGACAACACCGATGCGGTATCTCTGAGAGGGATTTTAGGCGGCCCAGTAATGCTGGCCGCAGCCCTACTAGTGTTCTTAGTTGCTGCACAGGTATCGGGACAGAATGGATGGATGGACGAAACAAACCTCCTTGCTCTGCCTGTCGTGGCCGCCCTTGGGGCGGTCGTCGGGAGGTTTAGCTCGGAACACCCCTCTGCTAGGGGTATCGATGCCTCTATACTCACATCTTCTCTCATTGCCGCCTCATTGGTTTCGACCCTGGTAATCCCCGTGATGATATCCTTGACTTTCCTTCTCGTCTCCTTGGGGACACATGTCATGATATCCCGTGGAAGGCCGATGGAGGCAAACTTCCTCGCTGGTGCGGTCATTGGCTTACACGTTGCCATCCTCTTCGCATCCACTTCTAGTCTGGAAGAAGCAGTCTCTGACGATTCTACACGTTCTCTCCTAGCAGCACGATTCTCTTCAATGTGGATTGTAATGCTCTTCGGCTCGTTGTATCTGACACTGATCCTTTCGAGAACTATCGATAGAATCAGTGAGAAGGGTATGCTGGCGGAGTTGCCATTCGATCCACGCAATAAGTTGGCACACTTCTCAGCCATCGCAGTGATGGTATCTGCAATCATCCCCATGATTTGGCTTTCATCTATTTCTGATCCTGATGCATACGAGAAGGGAGCACATCTGGGCCCTCTCTGGGGACTTTTCTCCGCCGCGATAGCCCTCTTCGTCACATTCTGCAGATCCGAGCGTTGGAATGTACTGGCTTCTGTTATAGCATTGAATTGGATAATTTACACTGTTGGCAGACTTCAAGACATAGGGGTTTCGGGTTTCCCCAACGCTCTTTCCGATAGTGGTTCTTACTCCATGATACTTTGGTTACTAATCACAATTTGGGCAAATGTCGGCATCATAATGCTCGCCTCAAGAGGATACATCGGACCGATGGCGCCTCTAAGGGAACACTCTGAATTCAGGAGGTGGTGGCAGAACCATAACTACACGATACTCGTCGGGACCGCGCTCGTTGCAGGGCTCATCGTTAGAGTAATTTGGAACGTTATCCCCGCCATGAATGCCTCAGTAATCGGCGATTGGGACCTTTCAGGAGGTTCCGATCCGTGGTATATGAAGCGGATTATTGACTATGTAGCGGTCGAGCGAGCCCATCTCGTCTTCGATGCTGATAGGAACTATCCCGTGGGCGGCCTCAATCCAAGACCGCCTCTTTTCTCATGGTCACTCGCACTCGGCGGCATCTTGTTGTCATGGGTTGCAGATATGTCTCTGTCTGAGGCAGTTTGGTGGTCAGTAGAATCCCAGCCAGCGATCTGGGGCGCCCTCATAGTGCTTCCAGTAGCTGGCATGGCCCGACGTTTCCACAGCCCCCTTGCAGGGATAGTTGCTGCATGGCTAATCGCATTCATGCCCGGCCACATATCGCACTCTACGTTCGGCCTTGCCGACCACGATTCATTCGCTATGTTCTTCCTCACAATGGGATTCTATTGGTGGGTCCGGGCAATGATCGACATCAAGCAAAATAGGCTATTTGCAAGGACTTCGTGGAATCCCGCTTACCTCATTGCAGGAATTCGCTCGATGTGGGTCAATCAAAGAACAGT
>JAZANC010000129.1:0-17023 GCA_036228805.1 Thermoplasmatota archaeon | reverse complement strand
TCAGCCTCAGGCTAAATATCTCCATGTTCGACGAGCATGAACGCGCAATGTCGGAACAGGGCATGACCATGACGAACTCTCAGGGCTATGCAGAGGTAAGGAGGATATTCGACGTAACCAAAAGAATCCTGCGAGGAAGAACTTTCGTACTGCTCATCAGCCTCGTTCTCGTCGCTTTGTCTCTGATCCCACTAATAGACGATTATAGGACCCCCCTCTCGATGCTGGCTCTCTCTTCCATACTAGCTTCCCTGGGCCTTCAGATAACAGCCCCTCTGAGATCATTCAACACATTGGAACCATGGGGCCTGCTTGACTCATATCAGCCAGCCGTCCACAAGACCCTCTTATCCGATCCATTCCTGGATCTGGTTAGGGCCCATGCAGACCCGCTCCTCCACACTCGTATGTCACTGCATCTCGGGGATATAGCAAGAAGGCTACCCGATCTCGACATGGTTTCCTTCCAAGAAAGGCTGTTGCATCTCCTGCACCTTAGAGCATCAACCGCCATAGATGATGGCGAAATGAGGAGGAGGCTCTCCAAGTACATTGACCAGGATATCATGGACGAGCTATTCGACCATCCCGAGTTGGGGGAGACGACCTGGGTCAGGCTGCTATCCCACTCAGCAATCGCATGCCCGCCCTTCTTCAGACTCTATGACCGGCTGAGACGTCAACAAGTAGGAAACTCATTTGAGGATGTATGGTTCGATGTCGACATCGAGAATCTCGCGCGAGGTAGGACGAATCTGATGGCATTCATCCTTAACAGAGGAAAATCTGACATCGATCTCATTCTTAGGGTCCAGACTCCAGACTTCAGGCCCAAGGAGGGCGTCTACAGGCTAACTGTCCCCCCTGCAAAACTCTCAGCCAAGGACGACGTTGAATCCCAGATAGAAGCTATGGGAGAATCCATGATCGTTTGGCAAAGCCTGATTCCGAGTGTTTTCGGAGAGGCCACTGTCTCGATCAGGCTTGAAAACACAGAGGGAAGCCTCGTCAATGGCAGGGTTCTGAACGTGCAATCGAGGGCAGATTTGACAACCAGGTTTAGGAGAAGCCTCGGTTCTGCAATGATCGTAACTGCAATATTTACCGCTCTTATTCCTGCGATATCTGCAATCAGTGCAATCCTACCATCGCTGTCTTGATGCAATCGATTCAAGAATGCAGTCCCCTGCGACAACTCGTGGATGAGGGCGAGGGAGACCGCGAAGACGACGATCTTCGCAATAGACTTCATGCAATGGAAACCAAAGCAAAGCGACTTAGGAATCAGAGGAATTCCTTCAGCGATGACGCTAGATCAGCCGCTGAACAACGCGATGCAATACAGAATCAGGCAAAGGAAATCAGGGAATCGATAAATTCCCTGATGGAAGAACAGAAGAAGATCAGGGAAAGGGCCAAGGTCCACAGGACTAGAAGAGACGACATACAGACGAAGATTCGGGAACTAATCGGAAGATCAAAGGGACGCCGAGAAGACAACAAGAACTCGAGATCGGTAGTCGTTCAACTCGCTGAGACAGAATCCGAGATAAGCAATATCGAGGATCGGATAATGACTGACGGGACACTGAGCCTGGATAAGGAGAACAAACTGCTGAAGAAGCTGAAAACTCTCCGTATGAAGAGGAAGGAGCTCCTCCCCTCGGTCGAGGAGCACACAATGATAAAATTGGACCTCAAGAACTTGGATGGAAGCATCCTTGCCCTCAAGGCCGAAGCGGACGCCGAGCATCAGGCAATGATCGATGCGCATGAGGAGGCTGACAAGATATGGGAAGATATTCGACCTATGTTCGAGGAACGCGACTTCCTTCGATCAGAGGGAGACAGATTCCACGCCCTGTTTGTATCTAACAGGAAGTCGGCGGATGAAGTTCATGCAAGCCTGGTCGAACTTTACTCAGAAGTTGACGAAATCAAGAATGAATTGAAGTCCCAAGCAGATGAGCAGAGACGATACATCGACGAGTACAACACAGCTGCAAAGGAGAAACTGACCACACCCGAGGACTCCGAAGAGATGGCCAACTCACTTGCAGATGAACTCATGTCATCCGGCTCGATAACCCTCGGCGGTACTGGCGTTGAACAGGCCAGCGTTAAAAATGAGAACAAGGTAACTCGAAAGCCCTCAAGAAGAAACATTCGAGCTAGAAGGGGACGTTGAGTCACCAGCCTCGCTGGTCCATCCTTACTGGCAAATCCTCTATCTCAAGACCGGGCATGGCATCTCCTATCATGGCGGAGGCCTCTGCGACTACGGAAGGATCGTCGTATGAATGCGTGGCCATCACAATGGCCTCCGCAGTCCTCACTGGATCAGACGACTTGAATATTCCAGACCCCACAAAAACACCATCCATCCCCTGACGCATCATCAGGGCGGCATCAGAAGGCGTGGAAATCCCCCCTGCTGAGAATGTGACGACCGGGAGTCTGGATATGTCTTTCACGTCTTCAACAACTGATTGCACTTCTGCCCGAACTTCCGCGTGGGTGCCAAACGGAGTTTTGGAATCCCCCAGATTCATCGCCGACGCAGAGTTGACCCTCTTGAAGCCGGTCATTATATGGTCAACGATTTCTTCAATATCACCACCGTTCTGGAGATATTCAATTTCCGCGGCAACAATTCTGGCGTGCTGTACCGCGCTGACAACATTGCCTGTACCAGCCTCGCCTTTCGTCCGAATCATCGCTGCTCCCTCGGCAATTCTTCTTACTGCCTCCCCGAGATTGGTACAGCCGCAAACAAAGGGGACATCGAAACTCTTCTTGTCTATGTGGTAGAATGGGTCTGCTGGGGTCAAGACCTCAGACTCATCGATCATATCGACCCCCAGCTCCTGTAGAACCCGCGCCTCGTCCTCATGCCCAATACGAGCCTTTGCCATCACGGGGATGCTAGTAGTCTCAATTATCCCCTTGATCATGTCTGGATGGCTCATCCGAGCAACTCCTCCCGCAGAACGAATGTCCGCGGGGACTCTTTCCAGGGCCATGACTGCGACTGCGCCAGCGTCTTCCGCAACAGCTGCCTGTTCGGCATTCACTACGTCCATGATGACTCCACCTTCTTGCATGGTCGCGAAACCCCTCTTCAGAAGCTCCTGACCGTACTTCATTGAAGCGAGATCGATAGAAGGCATGTCCGGACCTCCGTCAGTCATTAGCGAGTACGGGAGAGTCCCCTTCTGCTACTGGAAGGTCGGGAGCCTCTACTTCGTTCCTCTCTATCCAAGATTCCATGTCTTCGGGAACATCTGTGTCGGCAAATATCGCCTCTACGGGACATTCCGTTACACACGCAGCACAATCGATGCACTCATCAGGGTCTATGACGAGATAATCGTCTGCTTCCTTGAATGCTTCAACAGGACAGACTACAACGCAATCCTGGTATTTGTGTTTCACACAGGCCTCGGTTACTACATGCGTCATGTTATCCCTACCCTACTGACTGCGGCACTCGTTCTTGAAACCTCGTCTCAATCCCCAGTGTGTTGAGCATATCTATTCAGTAATGTTGTGGCTTCATCGATGATTTCCTGGCCCGGGTAGCATTCTATCTTGATTCGAAGCTTGACCGAGTGTCGGGACCTGCCTTTGCTAGCGAGAACATGCTCCCCTGCTACGAATTTCTGGAGATCGAGCCTGGCATGCAGGAATTTCGACTCATCTATTCTCGATTCGACTCCCATTTTAAGGATCGAATTCCACAAATCTTTCTGCACCAATGACATGGAGTCGCGGATATCCTTCTTCCTCTTGAGACGCGACCTAAGAATTGTTTGACGTGCTCCGTGGTGCGATTTCACATTCTCCCATTCGATTTCTACACCTTCTGGGAGAACTGATTCCATGGCCAAAGCCATCATGTCAACATCATCGACCGCAGATGAGATGATTGTCCACTCTAGCGAATGTGCGCCCATGGCGTAGGGTGCGAGTCAATGCGAATATATGCGACCCCTTATTCTCCACTATCAGGCGGCCGTTTGAAATACTGGTCCCGGCTGGCCCGGCCTGCATACGGGGAAGCCCCCGAAAGACTGAGGCGTACCACATGGCCAAAAGCGCGAAATCCAGGTTAGCGGCACGTAAGCAGAGAGACAAGTGGAGGGCAAAGCGGTGGTACACTGTTAGAGCCCCTAGAAATCCATGGTCCTACAGGAATATCGGCGAGACAATCGCAGAAGAAGACTCGATGCTCGAAGGCCGCATATACGAGATGATGCAGAATGAGCTCGATGGCGATTTTTCCAAGATGCACGTCAAGGTGAAATTCAGAATCACGCATACCGTGGGTTCCGACGCCATCACCGAGTTCATTGGCCACGAGGTCGCCAAAGACCACATCAGAAGGCAAGTTCGCCGTGCGAGATCCAAGGTCGACGATACAGTAGATATTGTCACTGAGGACGGCTTCTACATACGATTGAAGCCACTGGTAATTACCCACAGGACTGCAAAGTCAAGCCAGAAGCAGGAAATAAGGTCCAGAGCAAAAGAAATCATTCTCAAGGCAGGAGCTACCTCCACATGGGTCGCGATTCAGAAAGCTATCATGGACGGCTCATTGGAGTCATCCATCAAAGATGCGGTTTCCGCGATTCACCCCGTTCGAACCGTTCTGCTCAGAAAGACCCAACTCATACAGGCAGGAGTTACTGTTGATGATGGTCCCACTCTCGAGGACATAAGGGCCGAAGAGGAATCCGACAAAAGCACCCCTGCTCAAGATGAGCCTGAAGACGAACCCCAAGAGAACGATGATGATCAATCTCCTGAGGTCGAAGAATCAGAAGAAGAGGTAGCAGAGGAAGCAAAACCCGAGGAAGAGGGGAATGAAGACGTCGCGGATTATGCCTCAATGAAAGTGGCAGAACTCAAGGAACTCCTCAAAGCGGCTGGAAAGCCCGTCTCAGGGAAGAAGGCCGACTTAATTGCCCGATTAATGGAGTGAGCATGACCGAACGTCTGGCGATCATCGCCGGAACTGGCATGGACCGCCTCTCCAAGTCAATATCCGCCTCAGAGACATCTAGCGTCAGATCCGATACGCCTTGGGGACAAGTCCCAATTACCATTCTGAATGTAGACGGGTGCGAGGTATTCCTCGTAGATCGACACCATTCAGATGAGGCCGGACTCAGGACGCCCCCTCACAGGATAGAGCATCGTGCTGTCGTCCACGCTATCAGGAGCGTAAATCCCGACCTCATAGTGAGTGTGAATTCGGTGGGCACGATGATCGAAAGTCTACCTCCAGGGCGAGTAGGCGTTGTAACCGATGTCCTCGATCTATCTACGAAAGCAATCACGTTCCACCCGTCTGACGCAGTCCATGCAGATAGGACAAACTCATTCTCCGGACGGCACATGTCGCTGCTCGAGAGTGCCGGCATAGACGGGCTAGTAATCCCTGCTAGGCTGGTATCCGCACAGTGTGTCGGGCCACAGTTCGAAACACCAGCAGAGATACGTGCGCTTTCCATGATGGGTGCCGATGTTGTGGGCATGACCCTCGGCCCAGAATCTAGACTGATATCTGAGACCGGGATACCCCACGTCGCGATATGCTGCTCGTCCAATTGGGCTGCTGGAATGACTCCTGGAGACTCTTCTGCGCCAATAGACCATCATCAGGTGGAGGCTCTAGCGGACTCAATAAGGTCGATAGTTGCGAATTGTATTATGACCCTCATCAAGGGTAGACCGGACCCTCCAAATCCCTCCTGATCTAGCCCTTCCGCCTCTAAAGGGGACCGTAAGTTCATGCATCGAGCCACACGAATCACGCCATGAGGCCCAAAGAAGTAGACGAGTGGATGAGAATCGGAACTGACCTGCCGTCAGCTCCTGACGGATTGTGGACGACTATGATGCGACGAGTCGCCGCTTTCCATCACAAGCACTCGTTTTCATCAAAAGAGAATAATGGCCACGATATGGGGTACAGGGTTGCACTTACCATCGAGGAGTTAGGAGAGCTTTCTGCTGCCATAACTAAGGGAAAGCCCCAACACGAGGCTGCAGAGGAACTCGCAGACCTCCTGATTTTAATTCTGGGACATTCCCTCGCAATGAAGGTCGATCTTGAGAGTGAGTTCCATAGGAAGATGGACAAAATAATGGCTAGAAAAGCGAGAAAAGGAAATCTCGGAATACGTGTGACTGAGTACGGTCATGGAGAATGACGATTACAGCAATTTAACTATGCATCATGACACGTCCTAACCCGACTAAGTTACTAGCACGGGGGATTTACATTGGGTACGGCTGTTGTTTGGCTCAGAGGTCTGCTGAGGCTGCACGACAACCCAATTCTTAGTTGGGCTAGCGACAATGACGAAGTCGACTCGATAATTCCAATATTCATCATCGAAGAAGACCAACTGGAGGGCTATGGTGCTGCTTCAGATAGCCGATTGAGGTTTCTTTACGAGTCGTTATCCGACTTGGATAAGAGCCTCATGGAACGCTATGATGCCAATCTTATGATATTTTCAGGGAACCCAAGGGACGTCATAGCTTCCATCGCCGAAGGGCTCGATTCTGGACTAAACTGGCTATTGACGGATTACAGGTCTGAGCCAAGGAAGAGAAAGGAAATCCATGATATCGAATTGCTTCTGAATGAAACCGATACCAAGACAATCGTCTTTCCATCTGTAAACACTATTCTAAACATCGAAGAAGTCATCAGCTCAGATTCTTACAAGAATCCAAAGTCGTCAAAGGACATTCACGCCATATTTTCTGAAAATCTCGATTGCGATCCTAGTGGTTTCGTTGTCGATACGGCTCTGCCTGTACCAATCGGAATCAAAACGGATTTGAAGTTGATTCGAAGTTTGACCAACAGAGCTGATATCTCAAAATTTCACTTAACCATGGACGAGGTTTCTCTCAGATCCTCCAAAATAAAAGGCACTCGTTATTTCATCGGTGGCGAGAGCGAGGCTTTGGAGAGATTAAGAAACAAGATTGCCGAATCGCCTGAATACGTAAACAAGTTCAGGAAGCCGGAAACGGTTAGCACAAATGAAACCGGTAACCCCAGTGAGCCCACTACGACAGGCCTGTCGCCCTACATCAGTACCGGTTGTCTTTCTGTCAGGCTCGTTTGGAATGAGATTACAAAGATCAACTCAGGCTCTGAACACACTAAGCCACCACAGTCCCTGATCGGGCAACTCATGTTCAGGGAGATGTTCTATCTGCTATCCAGATCGGTAGAAAATTGGGATGATGATGTCGGGAATACGAACTGCAAGAGGATAGAGTGGGGAGACTACGACGAGAATCTCGTCAACGCTTGGGAGACCGGGACGACAGGATTCCCCTACATTGACGCCATGATGCGTCAATTGGAATCCACGGGGTGGATGCACCATCTCGGCAGACACGCCGTCTCCTGCTTTCTCACACGTGGCCAGTTGTGGCAAAATTGGAAGATTGGCAGGGATATATTTGAGAGGAAGTTGTTGGACTCTGATTGGGCGATCAACAACGGCAACTGGCTATGGCTTGCAGGCGTCGCACCGTTCTCAATGCCGTACTACAGGGTGTACAACCCTTGTCCTGATGCCAACTCTAGCTTGAATGTGGGCTCTGCCGATGCTAACTTCATTCGCCACTGGGTCCCTGAGCTTTCCTCCTACCCTTCCAGATATATCTACGAGCCCCATCTCGCTCCTATTGAAGTACAACGCGCTTCAGGATGCATAATTGGAATTGATTACCCCTCGCCAATCGTGGATAGAAAAGAGGCAAGGAAGCGGAATATGGCCTTATTCAAGGAAAGCATGGCCAAGGCAGACTACAATTGATGACCCCAATCATTCCATGACGGATTATGATATCTACGGGTCTATGAGGTTCTTGCTCCTCGTAGTGTGAGAGGCTCTCAGTATCTCGTCCTGAATCCAAGCGCCCTTACCACGCACCATCCGGCCTTGGCTTCGAAGATAGCGAAGGCACCGCCAAAGACCATGGCCAGTACACCGAGTGTCCCTATGGACTCGGGCACGGGTATTATGTCAAGTGTCAGGATGAAGTAAGCTATGGCCGCGCCAAGTATTGCTAGAATACCGGCTACCAGCCTCATTGCTCTCCCCTTGGAATCAATGTTACACTCGAGTGCCATGGTACAATCAGAATGCATTCAGATATGAACGGATGTTCACAGCCTGAGTCATATTCTTCGCCAAATACTGTAGGTTGACGCATATTCATCATGCTCAGATGCTGCATTTTCCTCAACGACATCTTCTGCCCACTGGGACCTATCCCAATCAGGGAACCTTGCATCCCCCTCCACCGAAGTATGCACGGTGGTAACGTGTATCTCTTCGCACCTTTGGATCATCAGCTCGTATATCTCGGCACCGCCGATTACCCACAACTCATCGCAACCCTCTGAGTAACCGATCTCCACCGCTCTACCGTCGTAAAGAGCGACTTCCGCTCCATCTATTTGGAGGCCGGAGTCTCTGGACATAACGATATTCGTTCTATCTGGTAACGGCCGGTATTGGCCCGGCAGAGAGTCCCATGTCTTCCTGCCCATGACCACTGCATTGAAGCCGTCTCCCGAGGTGAGGTCTTTGAAACGCCTCAGATCGGAGGACATCCGCCATGGCAAAGACCCGTCTTTTCCGATGAAACCGGATTCATCCATTGCCACGATCATTGCAATTTTCATTGATTCACCTCAGACGCTGATAGGAGCTGGAATATGCTCGTGATGCTGATAGCCCAATATCTTGATATCTTCAAATGAGAATCCATCAATCTCCCTAATCTGTGGGTTAAGCTCAATTTTAGGGAGCTCAAGGGGCTTTCTCTGGATTTGGATGCGAGCTTGGTCTGTGTGGTTGAGGTAAAGGTGGCAATCGCCACCTGTCCAAACAAATTCGCCAGGCGAGAGGTCACATACTTGGGCCATCATGCAAGTCAGTAGGGCATATGATGAGATGTTGAATGGGACACCGAGAAACGCATCCGCGCTCCTTTGATAGAGTTGGCAGGACAGCTTCCCCTCTGCAACATAAAACTGGAAAAGAGCATGACAGGGCATCAGAGCCATCTCATCAAGCTCGCCTACGTTCCACGCGGAAACGATTATTCTGCGACTTTCAGGATTCTCTCGTATCGTCTCAACAGCAGATGAAAGTTGATCCAGCACCCTGCCGTCAGATGCAGTCCATCTCCTCCATTGCTTACCGTATACAGGTCCAAGATCCCCATTTTCATCTGCCCACTCGTTCCATATCCTCACTTTATTCTCTTTCAGATATGCGATATTCGTATCTCCGCTGATGAACCATAGGAGCTCGTGTATAACCGACGGCCAATGTACCCGCTTCGTTGTTATCGCTGGAAAGCCGCCTTCAAGGCTGAAGCGCATTTGGTGGCCGAAGACCGATATGGTGCCCGTACCGGTCCGGTCTTCCTTCCGAACTCCCTCATCGAGAATCCTGCGCAGCAGGTCGAGGTATGTCTCCACCTTCAACCCACGACAGCACAAGTCCTTGAACGATGTGCTCATGGAGCGCCCATTGATCTTATGCTGGACATCAGCTGATTTGTGAAATTCCGGTACATTTCACCCATTTTTGTCTTAATTTCCCCTGGTTCCCGCTCAAGTAGATTGAGTAATTCTCCCTCATCCATCGACCCCCCCTCGGGAGATTCAACCCATTCAGCGAATGAGATCGGCTTTCCGATTCTGACAGTAACGGGCGCAAATAGTCTGATCTTCATTTTTCCAGGTTGCATGAATTCTCTAGCCCCGATTATGGCGATAGGCACTATCTTCGCATGGGGGAACTTCGCTCCCAGACGTGCGACACCTGTTTTTCCCTGTTGGAGGAACGGGGGCTCTTTACGTCTGGATCGAGTCCCCTCGGGAAATATTCCCATCCATCCGCCGCCTTTCAGAACATCGACCGCTTCAGCCAGAGCCCCGCCCCCTCCTGCTTCACGATTTGTCTTGATCTGGCCTGTTGTAATCATGACTAATTTTGTAACTCCTCCATCGAAATGCTCACTCTTTGCAAGATAACGAATGGGCTTCCTCGCACCCATAATCACCGCTATCGGGTCGATATGCGAGGTATGGTTGCCGGCTAGGATGACTGCACCATTCTTCGGTAAGTTGTGTAGCCCTTCGTATCTTACATTGGTTAGCGATCTGACCATAGGTGGAAATACCCTCATCAGGATTCTGTAGAAAAGTGGAGGGGATCGCCTTTCGCCAGTGCCACTGAGTCCTGTGTACTCTGCTAGACTCTCGAAGACGTCGGCCATCACCCTCCCGCGTTTGGCGACCGATTTCATGCTTTTTGTATCACAAGCCTTCATGATGCTCATCGATGCCCACGATACGTGAATACGAGAAGGAGGCTACTCGCTGTCGCACTGGCACTGATGCTTTCATCAGTGACCTCTTTGCCTGTACAGGCTGAATATAGGGATGATACTTGGCTTCGAAATGTAATCGGCCCCGAGCTCCTCACTCTCGGCGATGAGTTCGGATGCCAAGGCCTTGAGAATGTTAATCCAGATGAGGATACTGATTCAGTAAGCGCATGTCACCAGTATCTGACATCCAGAATAAATGCCTCAAGATGGGGTCAGAACCCTATTTCATTCGGAACTCCTGAAGGCGAGATATCTGAGAATCTAGCAGAAACTCTCGTTGAGGAGGGATTCAAAATCATCGGGGACATGTCTCATAGTGAGGACCCAAGGTTGAGGGTGATCACCCGAAATGGCGGCTCGATAGAGTCCGGTCTAGCAGACAGGTCACTAATCGAAGATAGTGAGCCGGGGAAACTTGTTTCACTCTACTGGATTGCTAGAATCGATGATTTGAATATACGAAGGGACAGAGACGTAGTGGACTGGTTATCCGAGCAAACATATTGGTTTACAACATGGGGTGAATGGGTGACTCATGAGGAATCCTCGTTAAGAATAACCGTACGTTCCGTCAATGGAAGTACCGAGATAAGCAATCCTGAGAGCCTTGGGTGGGCTACTCCAGGCACGGTCAAGATTACTGGACTGGTTGACAGACCAGGCATGGATTGGTCCGATGGAGGATATGCTCCTCTGAATCCAGATGAAATCCGACTTAGGGAGGGTTACAGGTATTCCAATGGCACGCTGATAATCACCATACCACAAGGAGAATCTGTGACTCTTGAAGGGATTCAAGTAGATGATATCGAAGTTGAGGCCACTTTGTTCAATGATCTCGAGAAAGGAATTGCTATCGCCGGCCACCATACGACAAATATGAGGGAGTGGAGCCAAGATTTCAGGGACACTCCTTTGAGGTTCACATGGCTTATCGAGCGTGCCGAGGTTCCTGAGAAGACACTTTTCTTACCGCTACTCGCACTGAGCGTACTGATTGCAACACCGCTTGCCATAAGGTGGGTTCTAATCAGGGACAAAGAAGACGAGTCACACAATCGGCCCAGTAATCTCGACTCCATGAGAAATCATCTCCCTGATGACTCTTGATAACACCTCATCGGACAAAACTTCGGGAGCATGCACCCCTGGAGGAAGCATTTTGGAATCCTCGATCCACGCTTCCGTACATATCGCAGTAACGAGCCCGGTCGTCCTCGCCATCGAATGCCCGTCGTCACCGCCATAGTCTTGAACAGTCCATTCCATGATGGCTCCATCCCTGCCTTCAGCCAAGACACGCATCCACGTGAATTCGGGTACCTTGGGATCATATCTCCATTCTTCGATTAGTTGAAACTCATCCAGATCCCCGGAATCCCTGTGATCGATAAATTTCTGAATGTGCCCGGGCCATCTCACAGTGTATTCTGACATATTCTCACATGGGATCGAATTCAACAGGGATCTCAACCCGTCTGTCAGGAAGGCCTCCATTTCCCCCCTCTCATCAACATCCACAGTATGACGATCCGACAAGGCTGGTAAGACGACTGATTCCCCGTCTCTGATGACTCGTGCAGGTCTGGTATATTCTTCTATCACATCTGAAGGTGAAAATGGAGCCATGTACTTCCATTCCCCCCATGGGCCTGTCGGATTTCCGCCCACCCATACCTTCAGATCCCGCAATGGCCCCATTTTTCTGTATGCATGTGCTGAAAGCATGTTTGAGAGGCCGGGAGCAATACCAACGTCCCACAAAATGGTCGCACCATAGTCTCTCGCTTTCTGCTCGTCTCGGTCAGGCGTGAACTTGCTGAAACTCAGATCTACGAGCGCACAGGGCTGCTCAGCGAGCAGGGTAGTGCATACGTGCCCTATGGAACCTGGTAGCATGTTGATCACGAAAGAATCCGTGACTGACCCCCGAATCAGCTCGTGGGGATATTCATCATGCGCTACGTAATGAACTTCAACACCGGGCACGCCTTCCACTCTGTACGGCTGCTGATCATAGGCATGCACTTCATGCCCCTTGCCCGCCAGATATCGGATGACATAAGATCCGACTAGCCCTGCGCCGAAGCAGTGTATCTTCGCCATGGCTCGCGGGATTAACGCGGTATTTTTGCCTCTATCGGTCAACTCAGTCAAAGGCTTGATTGCCATAATCGAGCAGCGAGCATCATGGCTGACATCGGAATTGACCCTTGGGGCTCTGATGACTCTACGGACTACGATGCCCTTTCAGAGAGGTTTGGACTCGAGAAAATAGATCTTTCAACCATCAATAAACCAAGCATGCTCCAGCGACGAGATCTGGTTTTCGCACACAGAGACCTCGATGTGCCATTATCTGCAGCTGAACGAGGAGATCCTTTCGGCGTCTTAACCGGGCTAATGCCTAGTGGTAAGATGCATCTCGGGCATACGATGGTCATAGAGCAAGCAAAATGGTTCCAAGAGATCGGTGCCGATGTTACAGTCGCAGTCGCAGACCTCGAATCGGTGGCTACCAGGGGGATGTCGCTCGAGCAGGGCCGAAAAGTCGCATTAGAAGAATACGTCTCGAATTATGCGGCGATGGGCCTCGATCCTGACAAGACCAGCGTTTACTTCCAGAGCAGTAGGCCAGAAGTACAGAGGCTCGCCTTTGTTCTTGGGAGACGAACCAATCTTTCTGAGCTGGGATCAATCTATGGCTTCGGAGGAGACACTAACCTCGCACACGTCCAGGCGCCACTCGTTCAAGTTGGAGACATACTTCACCCGATGCTTGATGATTTCGGGGGACTACGCCCTATTGTAGTCCCAGTGGGCGTCGATCAAGATCCGCATATCAGACTCACACGAGATATTGTATCCAAGACACAGTGGTTCAACATAAGGCACGCGAAGCCCACAGGACTTCTCGTTTCGCTTAGTGTTCAGGATGGCAACAAGACTGCATTCGGAATGTCTGAGAACGGTCGGATCGACAAATCAAGGAGGAACGATGTGGTGTCATCTGTCGTGCAAATATTACGAGACCTGGGTTTCGCTGACGTTACTTCCAACCCCTCTCACGGCACGATTACTATTCCAGCTGCTACTAGATCTGATGAACAGGGAATCAGGAGCAGACTACTGCAACTAGAACGTTCGATGGGCGGCCTCGGTCTAATGGCCCCGGCATCTAGCTACCACAGGTTCGCCATGGGGCTCACAGGCGGCAAGATGTCTTCATCCAAACCAGAAACTACGATCTTCCTCAATGATTCAATTGAGAGTATGAAAAAGAAGATCCGTAAAGCACACAGCGGCGGCCAGCCAACAGTAGAGGAGCACAGGCGTTTAGGCGGCAATACGGATAAGGACGTGGCGTATCAATATCTGCGATTCTTCTTCGAACCAGATGACTCCGAACTCGAACGAATCTCTGCCGAATATGCATCTGGTAGAATCCTAGCAGGCGAGATGAAGCAGATATGCATTGACAGAGCCGAAGAATGGCTATCCGAATTATCTGAGAAACGCTCTCAATGGTCGAACAGACTTGAAGAATTCCTCTCCTAACCGCGAACCACACAGTCATTCCAGGTCAGACATATCGAAAACAGGTATGCTGGGGCCCGTGTAGAGAGTTTCGACTTCCTCGTCTGTTAAATCCCTGCTAGTTGCAGAATCATGCATTATCTTTGAATGTCCAAGAGGATCAAGGAGAACAAGAGAGACTGTTTGCCCCCCTCCTGCCTTCGCACCTGCGAGACGTCCAAGAAACGCCTCACATGAATCGACATCTCCTATGTCGCCTTCTGTTTGTGCCTGCCTCATGAGCATCCTAATCGCATCTTCGAAGCGAGATATGACGCCTTCAACGTTGGAAACATATCCATCAGCGGCTATGCCGGGTTCAACTTCTATGTCGAGCTCGGGTATTCTAACAGTGCATGATGACGACCTCACCACCCGCCCATCGAGAGTATCGGCATTAATCGGAATCGACCAAGCCACGGGCTCCCCGCCATCTCCTGCGATGAAATCTGTCTTTCTCCAACCGCACGACTTGCATGCCAGCGTCAACTCTGTCTGCTCTCCGAAGTAGGGTATGTCGTGAACATTGACCAACATGGAAACCGACGACTCTTCATGGCACATCGGACATGATTGCTCAATCACGGTCTCCACTTACGGACCCCCGGTTCCCCTGGCTTGATGCGTGGAAGGCAGTAGAAGAAGCCTCGAATGCCCGAAGTTCAGGAGTTGACCGCCTATCTGTTGTTCCACGAATATCATCAGCGGGTCAATCACCTCAGACAGTCTTTCCGGATAATCAATGATGGGCGATACGTCTACGATGACCATGTCTCCCTGAGAGACCCAGTCCATCAGCACCGGAAGACCGTCTGAACCGTCAATTACAGCATTCCTCAATATTTGACCCCCTTCTTCCGGTATCGGAGCATCGGGATACATCTTCCCAAGATCATGAAACACGGAGCCGTCAGCCAATCTAGACCTTTCTCCGCGGTCATCATGAGCTCCCCTCATGGTGTCTTGTCGACACCCTACCGCTTGAGCCCATCGGACGAAATAGTCTGAATGGCTTCATAAAGGGGGCCTGAGGTTCAGAATCAGCGGCGATTCGCCCGCTGGTGTTCAAATGCCTGTTGAGTCAGAGGTTATCAAAACTGGAACGAGTACTGTAGGCATCACCTTCGATGGAGGAGTTGTCGTCGGTGCAGACCATCGAGCGACCATGGGTAATTTCATCGCAAACAAGAATGTAAAGAAGCTGTTCCAGATATCCGGGAGGGTCGCTCTCACGACTGCAGGGCTTGTTGGCCATGCACAGTCTTTGGCTAGAATGCTATCCGCCGAGCTATCGTTGTATGAGTTGAAGAGAAACACACCCATGACTGTCAGGGGCGCTGCTACGTTGACTGCGAATATCCTTGTTGGAAGGCCCCATTACGTGCAACTACTCATAGTGGGCGTCGATGAATCGGGTTCTAGCGTCTACAGCATAGACTCCGCCGGCGGCTCTATCCCGGATGCGTATTGCGCAACAGGCTCAGGAAGCCCCTTCATGTATGGCGTTCTCGAAGACCAGTTTTCACCCAATATGACCAAGGAGGAGGCGATCGCCCTCGCCGCAAAGGCCCTGCTGGCATCCGCTCAAAGGGACAGTGCCAGTGGAAACGGCATGGATTTAGCAGTAATTACCATGGAAGATGGCTACGTACAGCTGTCCGAAGAGGAGATATCCTCCGCACTCGACTCACTTTGAGAGTATCAGATTCCCCGGGCATCAGCCCAGCACCCCCGTTGTGCAGAGCCTGTGGAGACGAGGTTTAGAAATGAGGCTCACCCTGAATGAGGTTAAGAAGAAAATCGCTGGTATGGTCCCCTCCGGACTGGAATACGATGTTGATGTAGAAGCAGGCTCAATAGCCATAATCACTAGCAATCCCCAGTCCTTCGGAAAGGGTGGCGGGGAGAGCCTCACGGTGAAGATTGCGAAAACGATCAAGAGAAGGGTTGTCGTAAGGCCTCACCCTAACCTACTCCTCTCTGAAGACAAGGTCGAGCAAAGGGTGAAGGAACTCATTCCTGCCGAGGCAGAGGTCAGGAATGTTTTCATCGACCCAGCACTCTCCGAAGTCACCATCGAATGTGATGACCCCTCCGTAGCAGTCGGCCCGAAAGGATCAGTTATTCAAGCACTAAGAGATGACATAGGATGGCTCGTTAACGTTGCAAGGGCCCCAGCCTTTGAGAGTAGAACTCAACACGACATTAGAAGATACAGAAGAGAAATGGCCGATGAGAGAAGGGCGCTTCTGAGGAAATTCGGTACAAGGATATACCGTCCAAAGAGAAGAGGGCCTTCATGGGCCAGGCTTACTGCACTTGGCTCATATCGGGAAGTAGGCAGAGCGATGCATTTGGTAACCACTAACGAATCTCGCGTACTTGTCGATGTTGGGGCCAAGCCCACTACGAATAAGAATGAGATACAACCTTTCTTCACAGCGCCAGAATTGCTCCCTCTGGAGAATATCGATGCTGTAGTCATAACACATGCCCATGTAGATCACATAGCAATGCTGCCCGTACTATTCAGATACGGATACAGGGGACCAGTCTATTGCACCCCGCCCACAAGAGACCTGATGACGCTATTGCAGATAGATTACATCAAGGTAGCCAAGGCAGAGGGGGTGGAACCGCCTTACAGCAAGGCCGACATACAGGAGTGCATCAAGCATGTCGTCGACATCAGTCATGGCGATAAGACAGACATAGCCCCAGACATCAAGATATCACTCGAGAATGCAGGTCACATACTCGGTTCATCGTCTGTTTACATGCAGATAGGCGAGGCTAACAACGAACACCGTTTACTTTTCTCTGGTGATATAAAATATGAGAAATCCTGGTTATTCGATGCAGCGACCGTGAGATTTCCAAGAGCCGACACTCTTGTTATCGAGTCTACTTACGGCGGGCCACAAGACTTCCAACCGAATCGAGTAGACGCTACCCAAGAGATCCAGGATTTGATCAAACTCGCGGTATCGAGGAG
>JAZANC010000128.1:0-10004 GCA_036228805.1 Thermoplasmatota archaeon | reverse complement strand
GATTAAGCCTCTTCATTCGCTCTACTTCAATCCCTTCGCGGCGCAACTCGCCATACGATGTAACTGACCATATTTCCGCTCTAACTCCATATTCACGAAGTTTCTCAGAGGCCTCGACCACATTCTTCAGAATAGGCCCCGAACCCAACAGCCTCACCAGGGGCCCACTTTCTTCTACAGGCTTCTTGATTACATACGCTCCCCGTATAATTCCATCATCGCAGCCCTCGGGCTTCTGGGGCTGGCTCTCATTATCGTTGTAGAGCATAACATAGTGGATCATATCCTTTTCATCCACCACCATTTCTCGAATCCCATATTGTATTATTGTGGCAAGCTCATACGCGTATGCAGGATCCCATGCACGGACCGAAGGCACGGTTGATGCCAGGAGAAGACTGTGACCATCCTGATGCTGTAATCCCTCTCCATTCAATGTAGTCCGCCCCGCGGTTGCACCCATCAGAAACCCCCTTGCCCGAGCATCCGCAGCGGCCCAAACTTGATCGGCAACTCTTTGGAAACCAAACATCGAGTAGAATATGTAGAACGGAATCGATCCGACCCCGGAGTGCGCATACGAAGTGGCAGCGGCAGTCCAGGTAGCCATTGCACCAGCTTCAGAAATCCCCTCTTGCAAAATTTGGCCAGATTCGGACTCCTTGTAATTCATGAGCATAGCATGGTCCACAGGTGTGTATTTTTGACCCCCGAGGGAGAAAATTCCGAATTCACTGAATAACGGATCCATCCCGAATGTACGCCCTTCATCCGGTATTACCGGAACCACTTGCTTCCCGATATCCGACTTCATCAGACTGCGTAACAATCGTACGAAAACCATCGTCGTCGACACCTTCTGCTTCTCCGGAGTACCCGAGTCGAATTCTGAGAATACCGAGGACTCCGGCATTTCCAGCCCCATTGGGGATGGACTCCGAGAGGGCAAGGGACCTCCTAGGGAAGAGCGTCTGTCATTTGCATACGCCAAGGCCCGACTATCTGATGAGAGCCCAACAAACGGATCCTCTTCCACCATATCATCAGAAATTTCCACCCCGAGATGGTCGCGATATGCCAAGAGCGACTCACGATCCATCTTTTTCTTCTGATGAGTTGAATTCCTTGCCAAGAAGGACTCGATGCCCCATCCCTTAACGGTGTGTGCAAGAATCACAGCAGGACGGTCCGATTTTTCAGCGGCACGATACGCTGCGAGTACCTTCCGCCGATCGTGCCCCCCTCTTCCAAGACTCGAAACCTCTTCATCGGAAAGAGAAGATCCGATTTCCTCCAATTCCGCGGATCCTGAGAAGAACTCAGATCTGAACTCTTGAGAGTCCAGTGTACTCATTCTTTGGAAATCTCCATCAGTTATATCTTCCAGACGCTCCAAGAGAACACTCCCATGTCTTCGAAGTAAACCGTCCCATGCTTCATTCCACAGGACTTTTATGACTTCCCAGCCGGCTCCTCTATAGAGCCCTTCAAGCTCTTGAATGATCTTTGCATTACCTCGAACGGGCCCATCAAGCCGCTGTAGGTTGCAATTCACGACCACAATCAGGTTGTCCAGGCGCTCACGCCCCGCTACAGCAATCGAGGCGATTGATTCAGGCTCATCCATTTCTCCATCACCGAGGAAGGAAAAGACACGAGACTGCGAAGTATCGGCAAGGCCTCTATTGTGAAGGTATTTCCAAAATTTCGCCTGCATTACCGCTGCAAGTGGCCCGAGACCCATCGAGACTGTAGGGTATTCCCAGAAATCTGGCATTAATCTGGGATGGGGGTAGGAAGACAACCCTCCGCCCCACGCCTCTTGTCTGAATTTCTTCAGCATCTCCCGATCGAGACGTCCTTCTAGGAAGGCCCTGGCATAAATTCCGGGACTACCGTGCCCTTGGATGTAAACCGCATCACCAATACCACCCTCCTTGCCTCGGAAAACATGATTGAATCCTACTTCATACAAAGTTGAGGATGAAGCATATGTGGAGATATGGCCCCCTATGCCATCGATCCTCCTATTGGCATCAGACACTATGGCGGCCGCATTCCATAGTACATGATTTTGAAACTCAACCTCGAGGGCCTCATCCCCTGGATACGATCCCTCGCTCTCTCTTGGTATCGTATTCAGGTATGGAGTCCTAGAAACTGGCGAAATAGGAACTCCGAGATCAGACGCCTCGCCAAGAATTTCATGGAGCAATATCCTTGCTCTTGATACTCCACTATTGCCAGCCACATCACGAAGAGCCTCAAGCCATTCACCGGTTTCAACCGGATCAGTATCTGGAAGACGAGCCCTCCGTCCCATGCACTCCCCTCTATTTCCGAAATGGGGGGTACCTTTCAACCTCGCACCCGATCGAGCGCCCCCCTATCCGGGGAAATCACTCTCCAACTTTGATCAGATGACAGTGATGCAGGGTCCTTAGACCAGCCACTGTAATGGACGCGTCACCCTCTGGAGCCCTGACTCCCCCCCAGTCCTGAAGCGCCCGATTGACAGTTGTGAGGCCAGCCTTGTTGTTCGGATCAACCTTGACCTCTATAACCGTCTGAGAGACTTCACCAATCCATTTGAGAACAGCATCGATCGATCTTCTAGCAATCCCTTGGCGCTGATCCAGGCTTCTTACCCAGTATCCAAGATTCCAGTCGCTTTCCTTCGAACGCGTTACCCTGTCAAAACCAATCAGACCAATTAGCCTATTTGATCGAGGATCTACCATTATCCAGTGATGTAGTAACCCAGCTCTGCCCATCCTCTCCGCCTCTTCCAGAAAATCAGAGAGCTGACTCTGTACGTCTTTATCCGGATCAATCCACGGCATGGCCCGACTCACTTCAGGCCATGTTTCTAGAAACGCTTCGGTCAAATCTTCAAGATTCCTAAGTGCTGCCGGTCTGAGGACCAATCGCTCATCAACCCGTATCGAAACGGTCGGACGTCTGCGCATGTCATACTCCAAGGCGATATCGAGCATCTGCTACAGCAGGATCCGATCTATGTATCTCCTCAGCACCTGCAATAATGCTTGGCACTTCGTCACCCCTGCCCAGTGCCTGAAGAAGTCGACAAACAGGGAATAGAAGTCTTGTACGCTCCCCCAGATGGGGACCAGTCTCATCGAGCAGATCCCTCGCCTTGTTCATCCGCTTTTCTCGGGCTTCTTCCATCGCCAGTTTGAGTTTGATAGCTATATCCCTCTCAGTCCACGGCATTTTTTGCGCCCATGGCCAATAAGAGATCCTTTCGAGAGATTCAGACGGCGTATCCAATACAGCATCAATTTCTGGCAGATTTGAAACATATCCCCCATCATCTTCGCTTTTTTCTGAGTCCAATACACCCATATTCGGAATATCCGGTATTAATGGCGGCTTAGGTGGAAGAATATCAGCTTCCATTTCACTTGAAATAACCTCTCCGTCATCTTCAGCCTCCTCGTCAGAACCATCCTCAATCGAACCCTCCTCATCAACATACGACTCTTCTTCGATTACATCGGTATCAACGGCAAGAAGGCGCTCAACAAGCGCTTTCTTATTCCCCCGAGTAGGCGCACCGAGATTGGAGAGCATTGACCGCAATTCAGCGTTTGTGAGAGACAATAACTCATCCTCATCCATGGACGGTACTGGGTCTCCCCCGCCATCCTCAATTTCTTCTACTACGCCAAGAGCATCTTCCTTCCCTGTGACTTCGAGAGATTCAGATACCATCGGGAGATCCTCGTCCGGGACGGCCTCAACCATCGGGAGATCCTCGTCCGGGACGGCCTCAACCATCGGGAGATCCTCGTCCGGGACGGCCTCTGCTAGGGGGAAGTCCTCATCTGCGGCGGCCTCAACTGCCGGCAACTCTTCGTACCCTTCGACATCATTCTGCAAATCCTCCCCTTTGACATGTGATTCAACATTAGACGGCAAGACCGTCTTCGCCTCATCAGGCATATCTTCGAACTGTGTGGCGAAACTGGGGGCCGTGGATAACTCGACTTGACCATCATCATCGTATTGTGAAACTTCAATGGTCACATCATCCATTGTGAATGTTGATTGACTCCAGTCAACAGTGGGCCCCTCGCTGATTTCTTCCTCAGCCTCATCCATTAACGCCGTGAAAAGATTGCTTGCTTGTCCTTGCACATTCTGATCGATTTGTTGATTTCCAGAACGTCCCAATTGGTAACCACACCGTTTGCACGTCATTTCTTCGGCATTGTTTGACTGTTGACAAAGTGGACACTCAATCAGATTTTTTGAACGCTTACCCCATCCGAAAAACATGTCCAGCGGAACGAACCTGTATTGTTATGGGTTTAACCTCTGTTCATCCTCGTTACCTTTTAGTGAGGTCTGACACAAACCAAACCTTCAGACATCTGAACCATGTCACATGGCATGTGACACAAGACCACTCAAGCCCCATTTCCATACACAGCGGGGGATTCAACCTCGCTCGAGAGGCAGTAGCTAAGCAAGAAAACTCAGCATGGCCAATGCCTGAGGGAGTCATATTGGCAGGAGCATCGAGACGATCTGCTGCCCTAATTATCGACATGACCCTGCTGTCCGCGATACTCACTGTAGCCACAAGAGGAAGAATCGTGAATATCTGGAACTCTGATTTATTGTTTAGTACGAGCTTCCACTATTGGATTGTGATGGTTTTAATTCTGACCGGTTCTACGTGGCTATACTTTCGTCTCACAGGCGTGGTATTCTCAAGATCTCTCGGCCAAAGGATGTTCTCCCTTGCAATAGTGGCTGAAGATGGATCTGAAATGACGAGTGCCATGTGGGACAGAAGAAGTAGGGGAAAATTACTGTTCTTGATACCGCTATTCAACATATACCACGCGGCCTATGAGATACAGAGAATCCGGCAGAGACACACCCACCAGTCAAATTTAGATCGGAATATCGGATCAATAGTCGTAATCTCAAACTCACTCCCGCCGGCGCTTAGACGTCATTTGAGGTGATGATTTGCAAGATCAGGTTGATTGGATTCTCGCCGGGGGCCTGTGTGTTTACCCCACAACCACTCAACCCGCTCTAGGCTGTCTGCCATCGCCTGAAAACCTCGATTCACTGTTCAGCATCAAAAAAAGAAGCCACGATAAACCAGTCTCAATCGGCGCCATCAGTTTAGAGCAGGTATCTGATTACGTCACGGTCCCAACTAATCTCGAATTGTTCCTATCACATTTCGAAAGAGGCGCTATCACCGTTCTTCTACCTGCAAAAATAGAAATGGACTCGAGACTTGGTACTCAAGGAGTCGCGATCAGAATACTCGACCATCCAATAGCCCGAGAATTAGTGCGAAAAACAGGCCCGCTATCAGCCACCAGCGCAAATATGTCTGGAACAGACCCGGTCAAATCCTGCCGAGACGCCGCTTTGGAATTAGGCGGTCGCGATACTGGAATCAATTGGATTGATGCTGTCTGTCCGGGCGGTCTTCCCAGTACTTTGATATCATGGCCCCTACAGATTGGGCTGAATGCGTCTGGCGCACCTAGGATTCTGAGAGAAGGAATAGTCCCAATTAGAGAGGTAATGAGTGCATGGAAGAATCTAATTTGAAATTCTGGAAAGACGCTGGTCACGTCGCACGAAGAACCATTGAGGGAATCAAAGGAGAGATCGTAGCCGGAAAATCATGGGACGATTTGATCGATTCAGCAGAGAGATTCATCCGACGTCACGGTGGCACACCAGCGTTCCCAGTCACTATCTCGGTGAATGATATCGCTGCCCACTACACTACCAATTCTATGCTTTCGAAACCTGAAGGCTTTGAGGGTGAGATGATTTTCGAGAAAGGAGATTTGGTAAAATTGGACGTAGGTGTTCACATCAAAGGTGCGCTGGCGGATAACGCACTGACCGTCGAGGTCGGAGGCGGCGGTAAGCACACCGATCAGATTCGCGCGGCACGCGAAGCAAGAGACGCTTCCATCGAAGCTATGGTTCCAGGAGGTACATGGGCACAGATAGGCGCAGCGGCAGAACAGGTCCACACGGATGCGGGCTTCCAGCCGATCACAAATCTATGCGGCCACCAACTAGAGCGCTGGAATCTGCATGCCGGAGTCTCCGTTCCTTCCTTCGATTGCGGGGAATCCAATCAGTCTTTCAAAGGCGGTCCGGAGGTCGATGCATTCTACGCCATTGAGCCATTCAACACAACTGGAAAAAGAGGTAAGATCGAAGACATACCTCCTGCCACGTCATCCAACATCCACCGAGTCACAGGTAACATAACCGTTCGTCGTGCAGTAGCAAAGAAGAAACTGAAACCGCTTGGCGCTACAATGGCTAGGTACATCGAAGAGAGATATTCCACACTTCCCTTCGCGGAGAGATGGGCCTATTCTCTCCTTGAGAAGCCCTTCCCAGGAGAAGAGCAAGAATCCATCAGAAGAAAGTGGAATGCGCTGATTAAGAAACTCACGAGCATTAGATTCTTGGAATCTTACTCAGCACTCAGGTGTGTAGATAGAGGCCCAGTAGCACAATTCGAACATACTGTATGGATGACTGAAAGCGGCCCAGAAGTACTCACAGTTGAGTGAGAATGCTCCCAACTCACCGCTATGGTCATTCACAAGGGTTATCAAGGCTTGAACCTCTTCGTCAATTCGTACAGGGAACTGAGGTTCTCGCTGAGTGCATCCCATCCCCTCGCTTGTGTCTCTGCCCTGTACACTTCAATAATCGTTGGCGGCAGCCTCTACAGTGCCCCTCAAAGTCACGCCAATTACTGCCGTCAGAATCAGAATCATTCCAACCGTTTGCTGCGATGAGGGGGACTCTCCCAGCAGCAATATTCCCCAGACGATGGTCAAAACCGGCTGAAGCAGTATTGCAAATGAGGTATGTGCTGCTGGAAGACGGGGAAGTGAGTATGTGATGGCGACCCAACCAATACATTGGCACATGACTGCTAGAAGAAGCAGCCAAGCATGAGCTGGAAAGGTCGGTTGGAATGCAATCGGCTCTATATTTAACGAATTAAGAGGTAGTACGCCTAAGATTAGAAGACCAAACGCACCACCTGCGGTTGCTTCAAATTGAAGTTTTGTAGCAGGAGCAAGGGACTTGTTCGCGTATCTGTAAATGATTAGAAAAGCCGAATAGAAAAATGCAGTAAAAACACCTGCTATAACTCCCATTTTTGGTTTCTCCCCATATGGAGAATCATCCCATATCCCTGAAATGAATAGGAGTCCTAGTATCACCACTGGAAGAGCGATCATAATCGCTTTATTGGGCCGCTCTCCTAACAACCACCAACTCAACAAAGTGACGATTATCACTTGTGAATTCCCTATAAGGGTCGCAATGCCAGTACCAACCCAGTCAATTGCGCTGTGATATGAAACGAAATCAAACGCTAATACGAGTCCCGCACCAAACGCCATCCATTTTGCATGCCCATCTCTCTCATCTGGTCCACCCCACATGAGCGACATGAGCCATAGAACAGGAATTGCATACAGCATTCTGAAGAACGCACCAGTCAGAGGCCCTTCTCCTGAGATCGCGTACAGCATCGGTGCAAATGAAATTGCAGTCGCACCTGCCAGTGCGATTCCCATCAAACTCCTTACCGAAAAGCCGTCCGACACCATTGCCGGTTCTAGACCGATGTTTGAAACCCTTCTCCCTATTGATATCATTCAATAGCCAAATTCAAAGACGTTGGGCCTTGAATGCCAATGCTGCTAGACAGCCTCCAGCCAGTTGAGGGACGAAGTGTATCCACGAGTCTTCGACACTAAGTACGTCTGAAGCGATAAGGGAGACTGTCACTGCTGGGTTGAACGAGGCCCCTGAGATGGACCCAACCGAAAGAGCCCCTGCGAGTACAACTAGAGCAATTGCAGCGCCATAGAATCCGTTGCCCTCCGTCGTTTCTGATGTTGCCACATTCAATATGACGTATGCAAGTGCGAATGTGAACAACAGCTCCGCTGCAAAAGCTGGCCCTGTTTCGAGAACCAAACTCTCTGCACTACCATCGGGGACAAGCAAACTCACTGCAACAATAGCGCCCGTTACACCTGCAGCCATCTGAGTTGCCATATATGGTGCTAAATCGGATTTTTCACAGGCCCCTCTGAGATATATTGAGAGCGTTACAGCAGGATTGTAGTGGGCTCCTGAGATGTGCCCGCCTGCATATATCATCACCATAAGGGTGGATGCTATTGCAAACGGAGCAAGCGTTCCAGCAGTACCTAGCACAGCTGCAGTACAGATAGTAAGGGACAGAAAGAAAGTCCCAATGAACTCTGTTGTTAGTTTGGCACGTGCGCTGAAATCACTCATTAGCCATGGCATTGGAAGCCAGTGCTTGAAGTTCTCCGCTTTCAAAGAGCTCGAGAGCTATGTCCGAGCCGCCAATCAATTTTCCACCGATGAAAAGTTGAGGCATCGTTGGGAAACCAGACCATTCTCTGAGAGCATTCCTCGCCCGTGGATCCGAAAGCACGTTCACACTAGCGAAGGGTACTCCAAGCTGGGATACGACCGAGGCGGCTCTGTTGCTAAATCCACATTGAGGCGCTTCCGGCGTCCCCTTCATGAAAAGTACAATCTTGTTGTTATCCACTATTCCTTGCAACTCTTCTGATGTCCAATTAAACTCAGTCATGATCGTCCCTCCTTCGGTCGGCGTATATGTACTCCTAGAAATTGCTTCTCTCCTTCGCCGTGAGGGTCGAAGACTGTGTCGCCCGCGGCCTCTGCTTGCTTCTTAGTCATGCACTTCAAGTCTAATGCGTGGACGCTGCCATTCTGGATGTAGGGCATGAAATGTGATAGAATCGGCTGCTGTCTCTCGAGAGGCAGCATGCCATCAAAAGAGTCGGAGATAACTCTGACATGGAAATGATCCCCGGTACCATGTAAATCACTCACTTGAATCTCGGATTCAGGGACGATTTTTCGAATCTCCTCTTCAATCCACTCATCACTGGGCATGTGCTGCTTTCGAGCTACTCAGATTTGAACCATTGTGACGAAAAACCATCATTTTGAACGTATTTCAGAAATGTTCTCTGCGATAGAGGCCCTGTCATTTATCAAACCACTGCCGATGACCGCAACATCGACCCCCCACGAGGCCACCATAGATGCGTTATGTGCCTTAATGCCCCCATCAATCATCAACTTCGTCTTCCTCCCTCCACCAGAGATCTGTTCATCTATGGCCGCTCTAAAGGTACGCACTTTTCCTTCTACTTCTGGCATGAACGACTGTCCTCCTTTTCCTGGGACGACTGACATCACCAACACAAGGTCCAACTCAGAAAGATAAGGCAATATTGCATTCGATTCCGTATCCGGATTCAAGACAAGCCCAACCATTGTGCCTGATTCCCTTATTTCTGAGATAAGGGTTGCAGGGTCGTTGATAGCCTCGATATGAGCAATAATCAGGTCTACCCCTGCATCGGCGTATTGCTTCCATGTCCTCTCAGCATTCGTGATCATGAGATGGCAATCGACGAAAATATTCGGTCCCACCCTTTCTCTTACGGACTGTACAACTGCAGGCCCGAATGTAATGGTCTCATTTACCACCCAATTTCCATCCATCACATCAAGATGAATCCAATCTATACCGGCATCGATGGACTCTTCCAGAACCTCGCCGAGACGTGTGAAATCAGCAGTCAAGATACTCGGCGCGATCCGCATGTCCACATGCCTCTCTGCGCGACGAGGTTCTCAACACTTGGGGGGCGCAGATCACGAATTAGCCATATGGGACACAGCAAGGATTCATACATAGGACACTCAATATCCCAAACAATGGGCCAAGTCCTGGAAGCGTCAGATTCGGATTTTCAATCCGTGATTTCAGAATCAGAATGGGTACTGGTAGACTTTTGGGCACCATGGTGCGGCCCATGTAAAATGATCTCGCCTGTCCTGCATTCCATCGCCGAGGAGAGAGACATCACAATCGC
>JAZANC010000127.1:0-13349 GCA_036228805.1 Thermoplasmatota archaeon | reverse complement strand
TTTGGAATCAACTTCTGAAACTCGTCAATTCTAAGCGGTCTGTTGTCATATGCACACGGCAAACGGAACCCGTGATCTACCAGGTTTTTCTTACGAGCAAGATCTCCTGCGTACATACCTCCTACTTGTGGCAGAGTAACGTGACTTTCATCCATGATTACCAGATATCGATCGGGAGCACCATGGAAACTCTCAGCATTGGTAGCAAAGAAATCAAGTAGACAGTATGGACGCTCTCCTATTTCCCTGCCATCGAAGTGCCGAGAATAGTTCTCCACTCCTTTGCATGAACCCAGCTCTTGCAGCATCTCTAGATCAAATTTGGTTCGTTGTTCGATTCTATGTGCCTCCAAATCCTTTCCTTTAGATTCAAACCAAGCTGATCTTTCATCAAGCTCCAACTCTATGTTTTCAAGTGCAGTGGAGAATCGATCTTCATCTGTCATGTAGAACTCCCTCGGATGAATCCAGGCCTCTTCTATTTCGTCAAGAGGTTCCCAACTAACTGCCTCACACACCTGAATCCTTTCGATGCCTTCCCATCCGAATCTTATACGAATCGGATCATCTCTGCTCGGCATCCAGATATCAAGCACTTCCCCCCTGAGTCTTATATCTCCACGAACAAGATCGCCCGTTGTTCTCCGATATTGAAGTGCTATGAGCTCCCTGACAGCTTCCTGAGGTTCGATTTTCTGCCCCACGTGAAATTGTAGGTGACTCTGTTGGAAAACTTCCGGGGGGTTCAAACCATAGATGGCAGATACGGTGCCGATAGCTATGACGTCGGGTCGTGAGACCAGTGATGCCACGGTTGAGAATCGCTCTTGCTCAATCCTCTCATTCATTTGCAATTCTTTGTCTATGTACAGGTCACGATTGGGCAGATATGCTTCGGGTTGGTAGTAATCATAGTAGCTAACGAAGTACTCCACAGCATTGCTCTGGAAAAGCTCGCTCATTTCTTGCCAGAGTTGACGAGCGAGAGTTTTGTTATGTGATAGTATCAGAGTTGGTATCTGCAGTCTTTGAATTATGTTCGCCATGGCGAAGGTCTTCCCTGAGCCGGTGACTCCTAGCAGAACACAACGTTCCTGGCCTCTTTCGAGCTGATTAACCAATTTATCAATGGCTTGTTGCTGGTCTCCAGCAGTGCTGTAATCTGCATGTAAGTTGAACAACATGTCACCTCATTCATTGAACCTGCATTACCAACAGACTCCCAAGTAGTGCCCAACCTGTAAGCATTGAACACCTGAACAAAATTTGCTGGAACCTCTCCATTGCAACCTCTGTTTGATCAGAATTTTTCGACTCTTTAGCCATCACGTAGATATTCAAAGCCCCCATTACAATGACCGCAGGAATCCAAAGAAAGTAGCGGTATTCCCGAGAACCACCAAATCCTTGCAGCCCCGTGAGGCAGAAACAGACACACCATCCCAATGTGAGTAGTACACTCAGATTTCTTGTCGCTTTAGCTCCAAAACGAGCAGGGAACGATTTTATCCCCTGCTTACGATCAACTTCTACATCCATGAGTGCATAGTTGATATCGAACGCTGTAATCCACAATGCCACTCCGAATGATATGTAGAATATTTCAGGATACCAGAGAAGTACACGCTCTCCGCCCGTGTGTTGAATAACTCCTGTTATCGCCTCCCAACCATGGGTATCTGCTGATATCGCAACCCATGCGCCTGCCGGGGCAAGGGCAAGACAGAGCCCAATCCAGAAATGACATAGCCATGAGAACCTCTTGGTGTAGGGATACACCACGAACGCCAGGACTGGCAACCACGCCATCTTCAAGGCGACCTCATTAAGCATCCATGCAGAAACAAGCAGCATAACCAAGAATAGCCCTGAGAGTGCCCATGCTTCCAAGGCAGTCATTTTACCAGAAGGCAGGTGTCTTGAAGCAGTACGGGGGTTATCCGCGTCTATTTCCCTGTCCACTAACCTGTTGAGAGCCATTGCAAGTCCCCTAGCGCCTATTGCTGCTACTATTATCCACAGCAAATCCGTTCTTTCCGTACCAAATTGGCGATCTGCAAGTACGAATCCCATAAGAACAAATGGAAGGGAGAAAAGAGTGTGTTCTATTTTGACAAAATCTAGGATATCTTTCATTTGCATGAGAGGCCCCCATCTACATCAGTACGTTTGAGGGCCATTCCCATTCGAGAAGGCCATCTTCTTCTGCATGTTTCTTCACTCGCTCAAGAATTTCAGGATCGTGAAGCGTTACAGCAGGCCACCGACGAGCGGGAATTGGACCACCCGTAGACGGGATAGGTGCGGTTGCATCCCATGCAATCCTTCTCCTATCCTCGTCCCAAAGCAAGCCCCTATCAACGTCAAAACGTGCGAATAATTGCCAAAGAAGCCTACGTTTGGCACCACTATCATGCAGATTCAGGTCATTGTCGGTGATGAAGAGCCAACGAAGATCCCCAGCATCTTGCATGCTCCATATCCTTTCTGCAACTTTTCGCACTTTCTCTCTCTGAAGTAGTGCAAGCCCTTCATCAGCGTCTTCCATACCTTCTCTAGGTCCGGGCCCTCCTTCTATTTCTATGGTAACGACAAGCATAGAGTTCCGAAGTAGGCGGGCCTGAATTGCAATGCCCTCTTTCACTACCAATCGGTCAAAACCATCAGGAACGCCTGGAGCGTCAATACCCGTCACTCTCCATTCAGGGGACCGCATCACAGGAGAGCCGAGAGGTGATTTTTCACCATTTCTTGGATCGTTGGAAGGAATCGACGTCGCATCTACCAGAATCTTTGATTGCACATTCTCGAAAGGATTTGCAGGATCAAGCGAGTCCCCAGGTAGGCCCTCAATCACGATGACATCTTCAGAGGGGTTCACCCTGTTATTCAATGCGTCAAGGAATACTTCCAGATCATGAGGATCTTCATGTTCGTCAATGACCATTACAGTCTTCATCAGCATCATTTGACCTGCTCCAAGGAGACCTAGTGCAGTCTTTCGCCCCTGTCTCGGGTATCGCTGTTTAGATGAAACGATAGCAAGATTATGGAAACCAGTCTCTAGAGGCAGATATAGCGAACGGAGATCCCTGTGTTGGAATCTCAGTACTGGTGTTAGCTGAGCACCCACGGCCTCGCCGAGGTAACCATCTTCCATGGGCGGCTGACCGACTATTGTGGCAGGAAGAACTGCATCCCTCCTATGAGTTATTGCTGTTACATGGAGGACAGGGTAATTGCCTGGCAGCGAGTAGAAACCATAGTGATCGCCGAAGGGGCCCTCAATCTTAGTCTCGTTAGGATCCGTCCAACCTTCTATGACAATGTCTGCCTCTGCTGGAATTAGTAAATTCTGAGTTTTGGCCTTTGTTATTCGCAGACGCCTACGACCGAGGAAACCTGCAAACATGTACTCATCAAGATTGTCGGGAAGGGGGGCTATAGCAGAGAAAATCAACTCAGGCGGACCCCCAATACATATCGCGACGGGCATCTTCCCATCAGGATGTCCAGCTGCGTGATCAGCGCCATGCTTGTGAACTTGCCAATGGAGCCCAATTTCTCTTGGCCCATGCACCTGGCCCCTGTACATTCCCATATTGTGCTCCTGAGTTTGAGGATCTCGAGTTATCACAAGAGGCAGCGTGATGTAACGACCCCCGTCCATGGGCCAGCATTTGGGTATTGGGAGGCGCGTAACATCCGGCTCAAGATCGACTATTTGTTGAGATGCCGCTCTTCTTATCACCATGGGGGGCAATGCGAGTGCATCCCTTAGCAGAGGTATGCCTTTCCATGGAGCTTTCAGATAAGCACCTATGTCGGGTTTCATTAGGGAAACCAGCCGATTCCCAATCTCATCCTTGCCCTTTGCCCCAAGTGCTTTCATGGTTCTAGAGTGACTCCCAAATATGTTCATAGCAAGAGGAATATCTGAGATTGTTCCATCAGGGAGCCTCGGTTTCTCGAATATCACCGCAGGCCCCCCCGTCTTCACGAGTAGATCTGCAATGGTGCCTGCTTCGAGCTCAACATCCACTTCCCTGGTGATCCGAAGTAGCTCCCCATCACGCTCTAGCGAGTCGATGTATCGACCCAGACTCGTCCATGCCACGACCCACACTCGCGACTCTCCGTTGAGAAGGTTCGCTTTTCTCCCACATGACCGTTGGATTCTTTTCACATCGTCTACTCCAAGACATGTGTCGGACGGCATCGACGTTGACGTATTGGTTGTGGGCGCAGGCCCCGGAGGTGGAAATGCAGCACTTCAATGTGCGAGGAAAGGCCTCAGTACCCTCATTATCGAAGATCACTCTGAGATAGGGACTCCGGTTCACTGTGGAGAGTGCATTTCCGATGAAGCCGTGGCTAATCTGAATCTTCAATTGCCCGAAGAAGTGATCAGCAAGAGGGTCAATGGGATAAGAGTGATTTTTCCCGACGGAACTGAGAAACAACTCACTGAGACCGGCTATGTATTGGAGAAGCATCTCTTCGAGCGATGGATCGCGGAATCTGCTGTTGAAGAAGGTGCAGAACTCGTCTTAAAGCACAAACTTACGTCCATGGAGAGAATCGAGCAAGATGGCGAGTTCAAGGGATGGAGGTGCGATGGCAAGGGAGACAGGTTCCCGATATCGGCTAAGATAGTAATTGACGCATCAGGGGTGTCTGCTGTATGCTCAAGATTCATCAAACCCGATGGGAGTAATCCCTTGAACGATAAAGGAAAAGTCGTTGCCGGCATGCAGTACGAGCTAACAAACGTCCCCACAGATGGATATCTGGATTTCTATATATGGCCGAAATACGCGGAGAAAGGATACCTTTGGATGATCCCAAAATGTGATGGGAGAGCCAATGTCGGCCTCGTAACTGAAGATAGGCCGAGAGCGAAGAAGGCCCTGGACGAATTTATCGAACATACACATTTCAAGGGCCTTGAACAAAAACTACCTTCTTGGAAAGAGAAGGGCAATCCTGCCTTTGGCGGTACCATACCTATCTCTGGCCCATTCGAAAACACACATTATGATGGCCTGATGCTTGTTGGTGACGCTGCTGGATTCACCTCGCCTTTATTCGAAGGCGGCTCGCATCTTGCTCTGAAATCTGCTGTTTTTGCAGCTCAAACCGCTGCGATGGCGATATCCCAATCGGATCTGAGCTCCGAAATGATGTCTTCCTATACCCGTTCCTGGAAGGCAGAGTTCCCTCCATACGATAAAATTCTGAGAGGTAAAAACGCACTTTTCCAATTGACCGATGAGGAGATGTCTGTGATGGCCTCTTGTTTCCCCGATGAGATGTCCGACATGGGCGCTTCTGGAAAGGCAATGGTCGGACTTCGCGTGCTAATTAGGAGACCATCTCTGTATTTCAAGAGAATAGTATCTGCTATGCTCGCCTTCGGATATAGCAGGGCTAAGTACTACGGATGGTAAGCACGTGCTTCCTTTATCCGGGCGTTTGATACTTCTGACAGCGTCAATAATATCGCTGATGTGGGCATCGTCATCGAAGATATCCAGACGTCTACCTTTGTCGATTCTGACCACTATCCAGTCAATGCCATTCACTCTGATAGTCATCGCATTCATAGCGAATTGGGATTCTCTCGATCTAGTATCGAGACTGGGCGGTGACGATCTCCCCCTACTTTACAGAATATCTGCAGTATGGGGCGGACGTTCCGGTCCGCTTTTGATGTGGTGCACATGGTTGGCCATGGGCTCAGTAATTCTTTCCAAAACAAGTCCAAACGGACAAAATTCCTTGAGAATGGTCGTTGGTCTAAACGGGATCTTACTTTCTATTTCCGTCCTCCTGGATCCATTTGCGCCCTCTTCAGGTTTCAACGACATTCTCAATCCACTACTTCAGACTGATTTGATGGTAATACACCCCCCAGTCATATTTGCATTCTACACCTTGTGCTTGATTCCTGCAATCATATCTGTTTCAGGATTATTGGAAGATCGTGACGAACTCTCTCTGCATGATGAAATCCTGCCTTGGGCTAGGGCCGCATTCGTGGTTGGAACTGCAGGCATCGGTCTTGGAGGGTTGTGGGCATATACTGTACTCGATTGGGGGGGCTATTGGGCATGGGACCCCGTTGAAACAGCATCCTTCTTACCATGGGTATGCCTGATTGCCGTTCTTCATGCTCGAAGTCAGGCTTCTGTAAAGGCACGTAAAGCCAGCCCTGCGGTTATGATCGGCGTCGGCGCGCTTGCAATACACTCTACGCTTGTTACACGAGCAAACGGCGTTTGGTCCTCGGTACATTCTTTCGCAGCAGATGGTGCTGGGTCAGAATCTTCGGACCCCTATCTGAGGATAATTTCCCTGGCAAATGAGGGTGCTGCTGGCGTGGAAGTCATAACATACCTGATCATGGCCATGGCACTTGGATTAGCTTTGATGAGATACCTTCTCAAAGTGCAATCAAAGATGCTTCAGAAGATGGGTAGGGCTTCAATGAGAGCAGCATCCCCTTTATTCTCGGCCAGTTTACTCCTTGCCACGCTAATCGTCGGGATACTGACTGGATCGACACTTGTGTTAGTAGTCGGCCTCGCTCTGATGACTCTCATTGTAGAGGGCGACTCTGAGGAAATCTCAACAGTATGGATTTTTTCCGGTGTTGCACTGTACCTGTTTGCAAGCTGGTCATGGGCAGCATCTCTTCCGCTGGCAGTCACAGGGATGGCAATTTTCCTAGTGCCGTGGGTTTTGACACCTCCTGGCGATGAACCAGAATCTTTGTTAGAGCCCATTTTCGATCCTAGAAATCAAAATCGAATTTCTAGAGCATCTCCATGGTTTGGTGCAATAGCATATCTTGGTTTAACTTGGATGTTGCTTACAGCAGAAATAGATGGGACAAGTCTTGAGGCGCATGAGATATTTGGCGCTCCAATTTTAATCATCCTTGCACTTTCACTCACAGTATATTCCTGGGGCAAGGGCAATGACGGTAGAGTAGGTGTATTCGCGGTATTTGGGACACTGGCAATTTCGCTGGCGATAGGCGCTATGGCAAACGGCCTCAATCTTCCGGGGGATCCCGATCGAAATTTCACTGAGAGCCTTACAAGAGGACAAGTTGCTGGTGTAATACTAGCCTGTTTGATTGTCGCATTACCTCCCACTTTGATTGAGATGTGGAAGTCGATACGTACATCCATCTCTTCCAGTGAGCGTTTGTACCCTGTCAGGTGGAGTATCCCGAACCGACGTAAAGTGGGTTCTAGTATAGCGCATGTGGGTATACTGATTCTGCTTTTTGGACACGTCCTGACGACCACTCTTGTTGATAGAACAGACCCCTCTCATCTGGTAACTCTAGTTCGAGACCAACCTGTTGAGCATGCGGGTTATACTCTTACATTCACAGGAGTAAACGCCATGGATTCTGAGGATCCAGCATACCAGTACTCAATTGCTGATGGATTTGTGGAATTCCATATCGAGATTCATGATATGGATGGTAATTATATCGAGACAGCAAGACCAGGAATACTACGATTTGACACCCCATCTGGAGATATCCGCACAAGATCTGAAGTTGATCGAATCTCACAGATTCATGGAGATTTGATGTTCATACTTGATGTCGCACAGGCTAGTCGAGCATTAAACGAGTTAATGTTTGGTGAAATCGAAGAAATTGATCGAGTGGGCGTTACTGTATACGATCTAAAAGGCAGCCATATGGTGTGGGTTGGTTGGATTTTATTACTCATCGGAGGCTCTCTGGCCCTATCAATCCACGATTCCAGACGGACCCTATCAACCGACTGAATGAAAAGGGGCCAGCAGGTCGCCGGGCCCACTGGAGGGCCTAGGATGAAGAAGGGAACCATCGTTCACATCGATTACGATCTATACAATGCAGATACTGAATCGCTGCTAGAGACCACAAGAGAAGAAGTCGCCAAGGAGCATGAAATACACGATGAGCGACGAACGTACAAGCCAATGATTACCGTCATTGGGGATGGCAGACTTATCAAAGGCTTCGAAGAGCATCTCGAGAGTGCAAAGGAGAAGGAAGAGTACACCTTCGATATTGAACCAGAGGATGCCTATGGTGACCGCGACGGCAATCTTGTTGAGACGGTTGGTATGAATGTCTTGATGCGAAGTGTCCGCGATCCAGATACTCTGGCCATAGGTTCGCAGGTCGAAATCAATGGAAGATCTGGGATTCTTCAGATGGCCCGTGCCGGTCGTGCACGAATTGACTACAATCACCCTCTCGCGGGAGTTAAGCTTCGATATACATATTCAATTATCAAAGTTGTAAAGCAGAAGAAGGCGAGAGTCCAGACTTTACTTGAGATGAATACAGGCAGAGATGACTTTGAGGTCAAATTTGAGAAGGATGATGTAACAATTACCCTGCCTGAGTCCATTGCATATGATCAGAATTGGCCATATGCGAAATTTAGCCTGGTCAGAACACTCAGGGAGCACCTTGACGTCGGAATAGTTGTGTTTAGGGAAGTCCACGAACCTCGTAAGATCGATGAAGAAGAGTGATATTGAACTAAGTGCCATCTTCCATTCACAAGTAAGCGTGAGGATCCTTGTTGGCACTCTGATATTGCTCTCTAGTATCCTAGTTGGAACAATAGAATCAGCTCAGAACGATGATGTAGTAATAACTGTAGACAGTACAAACTTGCAATTCAGTCCCTCAGAAGTTACGATTACAGAGGGACAAGCAGTCCGTTTTTTCTGGTCGGGCGAACTTCTAGAACACAATGCTGTTTCTACTGACGGCATTTTTGATAGTGGAAGCCCCTCCAGAAATGTAGACTTCAGATTTGTTTTTGATTACGGTACAAATGGTACCTATGATTTTGTCTGCGAACCACATGAATTAGTCGGGATGATTGGCACTATAACAGTAGAACCAGGAGAGGGACCGGGGTTAGAATCTGAAGAACCAGAAAACTCGTCCGCAGAAACAAAGAGTGAGAAATTCCAATTGACGTTTTTCGGCTTAGAACTGATCATGCTTTCCTTCTTAGCATTCATGATTTATCAAGTTGGAAAAGCAAGGGAGCGCGGCTTGCCCATATTTATCAGAAGCCAAGAGGAAAATCAGGACTAAGGAGCAGTGATATGTCAAAAACTCACTTATTGAGAGGGCCGCACTCTTGAAAAAAGGCCTCTCGGTACTCACAGGGCACGTCAAAGCCGGAGCTCAGTTGACCCTCTTGTCGTCATCGAGGCGCCTTTTCCTATCGGCTGACACAATTCAATGCTTGGAATGGAAGCAAAACTTCCAGATGACCGCTCCGTTGAAATCAAATCGAGTCCTCTCAATCTTCGATGCGCGCCTCCGCAATGGCGATGACGACCCTCATGCTAGCAGCAGGAGTATTCTCCGGATGTCTTGGATTGGTACTTCAACGTGAAATGATGGAAGACATGCGAGAACCGCCTGAGACAATACTTCGAGAAGAATCAATTGGTTTCGATCATACATTCACATCAACAGGTTTTGACTCAACCGATTATTACAATGAAAGCACTATGGAGATAGATCCTAGCGTGCAGAGTATGTCCATATCTTTCCGTGCCCAGATGCCTCTTTCCGAGACATTCGAGAGCCTCATCGGGAACGAGACAAACCTAATCCGATATGTCGATGCAAAACTATGGGCCCCAGGGACAAAGTCAACAGGTGGCGACCCTTTCTGGGAGATACGTGTAACTCAGGACCACCCACTTGAGAGGTGGGACTATTCTGGCATGGAATTCAGCGAGGGCATATGGACCTTAGAAGTGGATGCAAGAGGATATGGGTGGGAGCCTGGAATAGAACAACTCACTGCCAAGGACCATTTTGACGTATTCGTAACTATCACAAAGCCATGTATCAGGTTCGCTGAAATTCATGAGTCTGACGACTGCACTTTCCAGTCAGAATTGGATTAATCGTACAACTCTTCTCTCATACGTCTACGGAGCGCTTATGAACGCCCGTTAGGTGGCCGCGTTGCCGAGGCATCGTGATGACGGAACAAGTAGCCCCGCTCGTACCCTTTGACATGTACAGAACTCATGCAGTCCACATAGGTACAAATCAGAAGTCTGCTGATATGAATCGCTTCCTAGATTCAGATAGGCAAGACGGCACAGGTCTCCATTTGATCGACATAGAGAAGACCGATGAACGCATACGCGTAGTAGCGTCATTCCTCAATAGGTATGATCCTTCCAGAGTACTCGTGGTCAGCGCACGTCAGTACGGACAGCGCCCTGCTCGAAAATTTGCCCAGGCCATAGGGGCTAAGAGGATAGTTGGTAGATTCATCCCTGGAACACTTACTAATCCAAGACTTAGCTCATATATCGAGCCTGAGGTTCTGATGGTCACCGACCCATCTGCCGATTCACAGGCACTCAATGAGGCAATCAGCTCCGGAATACCTGTGATTGGAATATGCGATGCAAACAACACACTCAGAAATGTCGATCTCGCTCTACCAGCAAATAACAAGGGTCGAAGATCACTCTCATTGGTGTACTGGCTGCTTGCTAGAGAAACGCTTGTTCAACGTGGCGAAGCCACTTATGCGGATTGGGAGCGCTCACAAGACGTTGATGACTGGGAATCGACATTCTAGTTACGGCTGTTTACATTCATCAATAAGGCACATCTACAACAGATCTTCATGTCTGTAGAATCAATATGGGGCGTTTATCATGCCGATGGCGGTTTAATTGGAGAAATAAGATACGTTGCAGGAGTCCTATTTAGAGGCCAACATTGCTCACTGTGCGACATAACTCACAAAATTGCATGGGAAAAGTCGGATATGAAAAAACTCAGGAACAACTTCGACGTACCTTTCCATCTCGTCCATCTAAATGAGCGTCCGGAAGATCTGATCTCATACTCTGACGGGAATACTCCTATCTTAGTTGCAAAGACCGAATCCGGATTTCTAACCATTGCTTCAGATGGTGAATTGAAAGAATGTCAGGGTTCCGTGGAAATGCTCTCAGAGCTAATATCTGGGAAACTAGCCCATATCATCGAGTCATCGTGAAATATATCGCTTCCGGCCAACGGGGTATGCCAACAGGCCCAGTACCGCTTTTCCTCGCCCCTATGGCAGGAGTCACCGATCTGGCATACAGGCTCCTTGCAAGCGAATGTGGTGCTGATTTCACTATGACGGAGTTCACCGCGGCTTCAGGCCTGTCGAGAAAAGAAGCAAAATCATGGTTGAAGATGGAGAGTCATCCAAGGGAGCAGCCATTCATACCACAGATATTCGGAGGCGATGAAGATGAGATGGTTTCCACAGTTAGGATGCTTCAAGACCGTGCGGATGTTATTGATATTAACTTTGGATGCCCGGCGCCTAAGGTATGTAGGAACAATGCAGGAGCTGCCCTGTTGAGGGATCCCGATCGAGTAGTACGCCTAGTCCGCTCTTGCATAGAAGCATCCAACATTCCCATTTCTGTAAAGATGAGGCTTGGAACGGGTTCGGGACCAGACACTGCTCTAGAGATATCGAAAAGATTGGAAAGGGAGGGAGTGATTCGTGTTTGCGTTCATGGTAGAACTTTGAGACAGAGGTATTCTGGAACAGCTGATTGGTCCTCAATTCGCCAGATCGTTGATTCGGTTTCAATCCCGGTTATTGCAAATGGGGACGTAATAGACTCAAGGACCGCAGTCGACTGCTTGCAGTCCACCAGAGCAGCAGGACTCATGATAGGGAGGGCAGCCATAGGGCGTCCAATGATATTTCATGAAATAAAGCGAGACCTTGGGTGGACCGATGAAAACCCTCCATGGCATAGTGATGATGCAGTGGTTTCAAGACGTTGGTGCTGGGAACGATATTTGCAAATTTGTTCCGAAGTGTACGGCGTTAAGGGAAGCAAGAATTCCAAGAGGCATGCCGTCTCATTCACTAAGGGCTTACCAGGAGCCTCTTCAATGAGAGTCGCTTTGCATAAGACCCAGAATCATGATGATCTTGGAGAAATGGTTTCTGAATATTTACGAGAACTAGAAGAAGATGCAATGCTGGCTTAAGGGACTCATTCGACTAAGGAATCCAAACGTCCCGCCACAGAAGATATTCTGGACAATGTACGTTCGAGTCTGCGAAGTATTGATGCCACCACTTCCTCTCCCGATGCGCCTTTCAATCGGTATCCAAGGGGCGCGCGTCCACCAATCGTGTTCAGCAGCACTCTTTGATCAAGAAGTGGTATTTCTTCTAGAGAACTGGATACTTTTTCAATGGTCAAGACTTCTTGCTCAAGACTATTTATCAGCGATTTGCATATGTCATTCGGAAGACGGCCTAACCCTCCCCTTCCAACCAACCAGTCACTTCCTCTGGCACGATATTGACGACTCAAACTCCCGAAAACGTCTATGGCTATCCGTGCTTCCACAACCGCTCGCTCAACCATCCCCGCTGCCCGCATTCTATCTAGGATACGACCAACTCTTGCACGACTCCCTCCGGTCTGTTCCATTAGGAGAGAAAGCTCAACCGGACGATCGGAAGAAACCAGTATGCCCATTACATCTGAATGAAGGGAGTCGTTTGCTCTAGGCCTATCTCCTCCAAAACCGAGATCCGTCACCAATTCCTCTAAAACATCTTTTTCAGAGGATGGGCCAAGTTCTACGATGTCTATCTTGAATGGTACCGACTCCTCTTCTGCTGGAACTTCCATCCTTGATTGACTCTTCATGACTCTATCACATAGGGGGGAAAGCCGTTGTTTTGCTATTGTAGTTGCATTGGTTGAAATCAACTCCAATGCCGTCCTGAAGCTACCTCCTCTGAGCATGTACTTCTTGCCCTCGCTACTCCTGACGTCAGAGACAAGTCCAGATTCCCTAATTTTCACCAACTGATGGTGGATTCCAGTTGACGAGATTCCCGTGACATCTGCAATCTCTGCACTCGTCCATCCCTTCCTCGGTTCGGACATGAAGCATTTACTCACAATCGAATGCATTCCACCCTGTTCATCAGCTATACTATTGCCCTCGCCCCTGGACCTAATTAGGGCCATGCTGTCCAGTATCCATGCTAGGAGGATGCTCTTATCCCGGCTTCCTGCGGGAAGCCCCCTCTCGACAAACCGAACTCTAAGCACACGGTGAACTCAAACTACCGGCACATCAGTGTTGCCAATCAAAGAGGACCACTCACCCTCGGACGCCGACTCTGCCTTGCATATCGATCCAACCATAGTCGACCGTTGGATTCGAAAGGCACGATAGATGACTCTCTAGTTTGATCGCATCTTCTTGGATTATACCTCTATTCCTGAGG
>JAZANC010000126.1:0-3271 GCA_036228805.1 Thermoplasmatota archaeon | reverse complement strand
ATATCCGCCACATCCTCATAACCCATTGGCATGGCGACCATACATTCGGAATGCCATTTATTCTACTGGACAGGAAATACATATCTGATCCAAACAGCGATAATGATCTATCAGTATATTTGAGGCCGGGCGGGGAGGAGTTTTTCTCTTCGCTTTGTAAAATGGCATTTCCAGGAAGTCTTGAGGATTCGCTGAAGAACTCGATTCATTGGAATACAGATGAGTCCGGGCACCTTGGGGGTACAGATTGGGTCTATGAAAGATTTCCAGTACACCACACCCCTGAGACGGATCCTCATGGATATGAGCTGACTCATAACAGCGGTTTCAGACTGCTGCATTGTGGTGATTCTGGACCCTGTGGCGAGATTGAAAGGAGGTCCGTCAAAGCTGATGTAGTGGTCCTTGAAATGGGGGTTCCCGACATCGGAGATTTTCCCTATCACCATCGGCCATCCGATGTGATTTCATTCGTTCAAAGACATCCTGAGGTCAAGGTTTTGGTCACTCACAATTACGCATCCGGCAAGGGCGTGGAATCGGGTTTCAAGATGGCGGAATTGCCTGAATCAGTACACCAACTGGAAGATGGAGATTGGTTACAAGTGAATGACGATGGTTCTTTTAATGTTAATTAATATTATAATTTAATAACATTATTACAGCGATTTTGCGCAGGGGAAGGAAGATCTGACAATGCCGAATAACGAGTTGTTATTCTCTTCAGATACCTTTTATCATTGGGTTTCTTTGAGACTGTTTTTGTGAATTTTTATGCCTCGGCTCGTTGTATGAATTTCAAACTACATGGTGTTTTATTTTGTTAATAAAATTACGATAATAGGCCCAATAAAGGTGTTCATTTATATCCGCACTGTGGGCGTTAACAGGTTCCACAGTGAATGAACTCTAGGGGACGTTTATTATCGAAGAGTGCATCGGTCGAGTCCTGCGCATTTGAGCATCCCCGGCCTGACCGGGAGTAATCATATGTCGCAATATGGAAGATTAAGGTGTTAAAAAATGAGGGAGAATATTTTCGATTCTCTTATCGAAAATGATTCTCTTTTCGTAAACAGGGGGGCTTTCGAACATGGTTTTGAACCTCAAAATCTCCCTCATCGTGAAAAAGAAATTCGAGCTCTTGGGGAGAATCTTGTTGAAGCCCTAAGAGGGCATATCCCGTCGAACATGCTCCTGTATGGGGTTCCTGGCTCAGGAAAGACAATTGTCACTAAGACGGTGCTAAAACAACTCAAAGCCAAAGGAAGGGCTAATGGAACCGCTGTTAAAGCCTATACGATTAACTGCAGAACTGTGGATACCAAATATCGAGTTGTTCAAGCTCTTGCGAACTGTCTTGAGCGGGATGAAGATGTGAAGATTCCCTTTACTGGATGGCCGACTGACAGAGTTCTCGAAGAGTTTCGTGGGAGAATGGATCGGAGAGGCGGTATCCACGTGATAGTGCTTGACGAGATAGATCACCTTGTCTCGAAAGTTGGAGATTCGATAATATACAACCTTACGAATCTCAACTTGGAATTAGAGTCGTCCAGATGCTGTATCATTGGGATTAGTAACGATCTTTACTTCACCAAGATGTTGACGCCTCAAGTGGCTTCGAGACTTGCTCAGATTGATCTTGTCTTCCACCCATATGGTGCTGATCAGATAAACGATATTCTCGAAGACAGGGTGCTGAGAGGGGTTCGCCCTGGTGCTCTGGATAATGGCGTGATCGGGCTTTGTTCTGCTTTGGCTGCTCAGGAACATGGCGATGCACGGAGAGCCCTTGATCTTCTCAGAATTGCAATCAAGAAGGCGCAAAAAATGGATCATGATTTGGTGGACAAGGGGCATGTCAGACTTGCACAGAGTCAGCTTGAACATGACCAACTAACTCCTGTCCTCAGAACCCTTCCTCTTCAGCAAAAGATTCTGCTCTTTTCTATCTGCATGAATGAGGACAATGGGCTCAGGAATATTTCCACCGGGGAAATATTCAGGACTTATTCGGAAGTCTGTCATAGGATTATGGTAGAACCCCTGACACCCCGAAGAATATCCTCGCTTCTAAACGAGTTAGACAATCTTGGAATAATAATCGCAAGGAATGTCAGCAAAGGTCGTGGCGGAAGGAGTAAACAGATCAATTCAGCGATACCGGAGTCTCTTGACGTTATGACTGAATTGAGAGATTCAGAGCCACTTATTGTAGAGGCTTCGAAGGGGAAATATCGTCTCCAGAGGCCTCTCTGAGTTATGATTCGCCCCGGTAATGGTTAAACAGAGGGCCAAGGTGGCGCGAGCGATGGTACAGAGTTCTTGGAAGGATGAGGTAACCAAGCCTAGCCGATTCTTGTCGGTTGTTTCATTCTGCATAGGGGCGTGGCTTGCCTTTGTCTCATTGGTCAACATAACATTCGGTGCTTTCGCTCCAGGTCAGAAAATTGAATGGTTGGGCTTCATCGATGGTTCAAGCCTATCTGAGGCGTATTCAGCGCATTCTTCCATATCTATCGGTCTCGGTGATGTTGTCGCATTACTTCTTGCAACGATTCTAATCGTTGTCGGGGGAAGGGGCATAGAATCGTCCTCTGGACTACGCACGTTCCTATATTCAATAGCACAGAGACCTCGTCAAATGGTGGGTTCAGAAGGCAAGTTGTCTCTTATTGTGGCAAACTGGCTGGTAGTCGGAGGGATTTTATTCTACGTAATCTGGTCCACAATTAATACCACGTGGGTTGATCCAGGTGTTTATTCGGTTTCCATAGTCATGATTTGTAGTGGCCTAGGCATTGAGGCCATGCACGAATAATGGAGTCTTTTCCTCGCTTATGATTTTTCAAAAGTCATTGATTCGAGGATAGCCCTACAATTTTCCTTAGTCTCCAGATCGGTCACACGAGTTACAACCCCTCTACCAGGTTGCCCATAAATTACCACCGAGTCAATCGGGAGAAGCAAATGAAGTACTATTGGTGTAAGGTCTTCTTCTCCCTCAACTACGATCAGCGACTTTAGCCGCTGATTAAGTGAATTGACAGCGCTCTTGCAAGTTTCAAATAATTGTGGAGTTAATTTTCCCGCTGGGTTATGAGCGGTGGAAATTATGTCGAATTTTGAACGGTCAATGAGTTTTGTATCGGGCCACTCGTGTCGTTTTGTCATTCCATCTATTAGTGCAATGTCAGGAACACATGAAAGTTTGAGTAGTCCCAAAACAGTTACGTCTCCGACTGCAATGATATTCAAGTTGCTTTGG